>DATFDA010000234.1:0-2164 GCA_035252525.1 Candidatus Angelobacter sp.
GCTTACCAGCACAGATTTGTCTTGCTCCTGTGTATCGGGATCAAAGGTGGTCATGACGCAGCGAGCGCGCAGTTTCACAACCTGGATGCGGAGATCGCCAATGCTGATGATGCGTCCTGGCCAATCACGCTCTTCCAGGCCAGAGACACCGGCCAGCAGAATGTTAGGACGGAGGCGCCGGTGATCAATTTTGAGGAACTCAACGGCTCCATCCGTGGCGATCAGCAGCGGCAAAACATCAAATCCCCGCGGCTGCGGCACGCGTACTAGTTTCGCCGGTTCACCCACTGCTGCATTCACAAGTTCGCTGGCTTCCGCCGAATCCCACCTGAATCCATTGATGGTTGGCGCGCCATGCTCCGAGAGCTGACCTCTGAGTCCCAGCAGTTTTGGGCGGCTGCGGGAAGTAAGAACCCGGCCGGCAGCGTTCAAGACTACAACTTCGCGGTCACCTGGAATACCGTTTTCGCTGATTCCAGTTTTTTGGAGCTGCTCCCCCTTCAAACTCTTGATGGGATACCGCCAGAGTTCAGCAACATGCATGCCTGTATCTGATGCTGAAGGGAATGGAACGATTCAGGGGCGCAATCGTTCCAGTTGCTTACGCCTTCTTACTGACCAATACCGCAACCGGGAAACTGTAGTAAATCTTCCCGGCCTGCGCACGTGTGTTCAGGTCCATCGAGTTTGAGGGAATCGAATCGGAAAACATCTTTCGGATTTGTTGCTCGTCGCCAGCGTTCGGAAAAGATCGTGAAAGCAGATCGTCGAGGTCGCACTCAACGCGATAATGGCCGACTGTCGGTTCGGGTAAGCCAGCCTGAGTAAATAGTCCACGCAACTCTTCTTCCGGCATTGCCCGCACGTGCGACGGATCGCGCAGCTGCTCTTCAGCATTGAGCGCGTTCACTTTGTCCGGCGCAGGAGCCATGTCGGCAACCACGACCCGCCCTCCCGGCTTGCAGACTCGCGCCATCTCCCTGAGCACCACAAGCGGATCTTGGAGATGATGAAACACGAAGCGGCAACTGACGATCGAGAAATATGCGTCAGGATAAGGCAGCTTGGTCACATCGCCCTGCTCCCATGTAATGTTCGCGAGCCGCTGTTCCTGCTGGGCTTTGCGCGCCTGCTCCAGCATGGCGGGCGTGAGATCAATGCCTGTCGCGTGTCGAACGACGCGGGCAAAGGCGCAGACCAGCAATCCCGGTCCGCACGCGACGTCCAGCACAGTATCATCCGCGCCTGCGCTCGCTGAGCTCACAATGAACTCCAGCGCCTTCTGATTGCTTACGCTGGGTGATTGGGAAAAAGGAACTGCCTGACGCGTGAACTGGTCGAGAATACGTGCATTATGTGAGCTCATGCGGATTGCGCCTGGGGTGAGACTATTTGCGCGCCTTGACCTCTTCCCGGTGCTTGGCCGCTTCCCTCGGTACTTGCGGTTCTGTCATGCTTACGGGATCGAGAATTTCCGCAATCTCCTGCTCAGTGAGAAGCTTCTTCTCGCGCGCAATGTCAATAATCGACCGGCCGGTCTTGACCGATTCCTTCACGATCTCCGCCGCTTTGGCATAGCCGATGTAAGGATTCAGCGCGGTTGCCAGCGAAACCGTGCTCTGCGCATAAAACGCGTTGCGCTGCTCGTTGGCCGTCAGACCTTTCACACATTTATCGGTGAAGACCTGCAGCATGTTCGTCAGGATGGTAATTGACTGCAGGACGTTATATGCCATGGTCGGCATCATCACGTTGAGCTCGAGCTGCCCGCCCTGAACGGCGAGCGCCACCGCCGTGTCGTTCCCTACCACCTGAAATGAGACCATCGCCGCCAGCTCCGGCATTACAGGGTTGATCTTGCCCGGCATGATCGATGAGCCCGGCTGCAACCCGGGCAGATTGATCTCAGCAAAGCCGGTGTTCGGCCCTGAAGACATCAAGCGCAGGTCATTGCAGATGCGGATGATTTCCAGAGCCAAATTCCGCAGCGCAGACGAGACCTGCGCCATGCATGCGTTTGATTGCATGGCCCAGCGCATGTCCGCCGCGGGCGTGAGTTTCTGGTCGGAGATCTTCGCCAGATTGGCAACCGCTTTGGCGCGATAATCAGGATGCGTGTTGATACCTGTACCGACTGCAGAACCACCCAGCCCGAGCTCGCGCA
>DATFDA010000235.1:0-12873 GCA_035252525.1 Candidatus Angelobacter sp.
ATCATCACGGCGGTATCCAACGATTTCCGGGCCAGGACGGCGAGTGTTGAACGCGAAGTCGAGGTTGTCACGCGACCTCCGATGGTTAGCGTGGACTCTGACCAGCACTACTTATATCTGGGCATGGCTGACCTGGTGACCTTCAACGTTTCCGGCTATTCCACAGAATCGGGCGTGAAAGTTGGCGATGAAAAGTTTCGGGCGTGGCCCATACCCGGCGGCAAGCCCGGCTATTTTTCACTTTTCGCCTTCGCATGGAACATGCCCAACGGAACGCAGCCGCTGGTCTACGCTGCCAATCCGGGCAGCGAAGTAACCGGCTCCATGGTTTACCAGTTCCCTAAAAAGGAGCAGCCGGTCTACCGCGTGCGCGACCTGCAACTGGATGATGCGTTTGTCCAGAAAGTTGTGAATGAGCTCGATCCCAACGGCTCAGGCGATCTGGTGGATAGGTTTGTGAAGATCAACAAGGAAATGCGGATTGCCAACAACAAAACTCTTTTTGACCTGCGCCTGAAAACCGAGCCGAAATTCCTGTGGTCGCAACCCTTCCAGAGACAGCCCGGGTCGAAAGCGGAAGCGAACTTTGCCGATGTCCGCAATTACATTTACAAAGGCAAAAAGATCGATCAGGAAGTGCACCTTGGTTACGATCTTTCCAGCACGCAGCATGTGGGCGTGCAGGCGGCCAACGATGGGCGCGTGATTTATGCCGCGCCGCTCGGCATCTATGGCAACTGCATTGTGCTGGACCACGGTTACGGCTTGCAGTCAGTTTACGGACACCTGAGTGAAATTGACGTTCATGAAGGCGACATGGTGAAACGCGGGCAGGTCATGGGCAAGAGCGGCACAACCGGTATGGCCGGCGGCGATCACATTCACTTCAGCATGCTGCTGGAAGGCATACAGATTGATCCTAAAGAATGGTGGGACCCGCACTGGATTAAAGACCACATTGCCAAGCGGGTCGAGCTTCCCGGCTTCGCGAACTGAGATATTGCTTCGGCCAAGAGCAGCTTAGCTGCGATGCGGATATTGAATTGAACCTTTGCGGCAACACGGCTACTCTGGTCTTCCACTACTTGCCGCGCGGAATTGATGCGCAATAGCATTGCGTCAGGCGCTTGTTGTGCCGGCCGGACGCACAGCGGTCACGCTTGGGGATAATGGAAGCCGGCCCACCCCGCACAGTGATCCTTTTCAGGGGTAAGCGTTTTACTGAGGGGCCGAAGAACATGGGCCCTGATTGCAAATATTGCATTATGAGTTCACCCTCCGTCCTTCCTTTTATGACTTGCCTCTGAGCGGAAGTAAAGCCAATTAGGATAATTAATCAACGCCAGAATCGCGCTCAACACAGCAACTGTGACCGCCTTTGTTTCGCCCACATGAAGCTTTCTGTTTCACTCTTCTCTCGTCCGCAAGGTTCAGCCGCAGCTCTCGTTTCTCCCGTCAGGTGAGGCTACCCGCTGTGTGCTCGTGTCATCTGAGTAGGGGAATCATTGCGAGAAAGCGGCGCTGGGTGAGAGAAACGGCGCTGTAGCGAGGTAGAGGTGAAGTATGTTGCGCCATAGGCTGGCTCTGTATGTAGCTTTGTTTGTTACCTGTGCGTGGGCCGCTCTGGTTGCCCAGACAGCCACCACAGTTCCGTCAGGCAGTGACATCAAAGTCAGGACTGACGAGCAAATCACGGCTGACGCCAACAACGTCGGCAAAACGTTTACGGGAAGTGTGACCGAAGACGTGGTCAACAACGGGACCACGGTCATTCCCAAAGGCTCCCCTGTCGTGCTCTCAACAGTGAAAAACGGAAGCAAAGTAGCTGTCGATCTCACCTCAGTAACAGTGGGCAGCAGGAAATACGCCATTGAAGCGAGTTCCTATAAGCCTGGCAGCGTAGGAGCCAACAAGACTACGGCGAAATATGCCGGCGGCGGCGCGCTTGCAGGCGCCCTGATCGGCGCAATTGCCGGGGGCGGAAAAGGCGCCGCTATTGGAGCAATCGCGGGAGGCGCGGCAGGTACTGGGACGCAGGTCCTGACCAGTGGCAAGAGCTTGAACATTCCCGCTGAGACCGTGCTGACCTTCAAGACTGCACAGGATTTGCGGCTTCGGTCTGAAGGCTCTGCTGCTCCGAGCGGAGGAGGCCAGCAGAAATAGAGAGGTTTCCAACCAGCAGGCAAAGCCCCGTTTTGATCGGGGCTTTGTTTTTGCAGCCAGGTTTTGGCATTCCAAACGGCTGGTGGGATTTTGGCAATCAGATTGGGTTTCATCTAAACTACTCCTTTCATCAGGCATGTCCCACCCCCTTGACAATCCCACATGGACTGCGCTCACGACTGTTCAGGCGGAGTTGGCCCTGGTTGAAGGCCCCGCACGGCGCTTCCCGCCGGATATCTGTCCGCTTGGCGCATTTGCTGAGCCAACAGATGAGGCATGGAGTTCTCTGGCGCAGCAGGCGGAGCGGCCGGTCACTCTCTTCTCTGCACAGCCGTTAAGAATTCCTGCAGGATGGACGATCACCCGCTCAGTGGAACTCTACGAGATGCTGCAGGATGATGGCGACTGGCTGCGCGAGAGCCGTCGGACCGACCTGGCGGGCGGCCAGATTGAAGATTTGACTGCGGCGGACCTGCCGCAGATGACAAGCTTGTATGAGGCCACACGTCCGGGTCGCACGCTTTCGCAACGCCTGTACGTGCTGGGAGGCTTTGTGGGAATCAAGCGTGAAGGCCAGGTTGTGGCCATGGCATGTCTGCGACTGCATTGTCCGGGATACCGGGAGATCAGCACCGTGGCTACTCGTCCGGGACAAACCGGCCGCGGCTACGGAACGGCGCTGGTCAGGGAACTGGCCCAGCGCATCCTGGACCATGGTGAAACTCCATTTCTTACAGTCAGGACGGACAACACACGCGCTATTGAAATCTACCGCCGCCTGGGCTTTCGAGAGCGCATGCAGCTTTATTCGACAGCCTTGCGCTTTGACGGGACTGCGAGTGCCGGATAGCCTTAGGTCTTTGCCGTATCCATCCATAGCCGCAACCCTTTTCTTGCGGTTGTCTGGATGAAAGAGGAGAAGAGTGCAATGTTTCGTCAATGGAAATTTATTGTCACGTTGCTGTGTGCCGCCCTGATGAGCGTTACTGTTGCCGCGCAAAAGACTGCTGCGGATGCCCCGGTGGAAAAGCTCGGAGCATTCCTGGGGAAATGGCATACCGAAGGGACATTTTCCAATGGCGGGAAAGTTAGCTCTGACCTGGAGTGCCGATGGTCGCCACAGCGTGGGTACCTCATCTGCGAACAGCAGGTAACCATGGGCGCTAATGTTACGCGTCAGCTCACGGTTTACAACTACAACGCAAGCAACACTGAGTACGGTTACGCCAGCTTTCAGGGGGATTCTCTCTCCCCTTCAGTGGGAGTAATACAGATCAACGGGAATGAATGGCTTTACAGTTCAACGGTTGAAAACAACGGCAAGAAGACGCTGGTGCGCACCACCAATGAATTTACCGATCCCAAGACAGAGGTTTTTAAGGTGATGCTGTCAGATGACGGCGGCGTCACCTGGAAACCGGTGTTGCAAGGCACAGCGCACAAGGTGGCAAGCTAACTAAACCGGCTCCCGGATGGAAACCAATGAGGAAGCGACTGCACTTGCCGAATGGTGAGAAAAAATCGCCCATGTTCCCGCGCATCCGGGCGACGATTCTCAAGATCCCACGCGGCAAGGTGGCGAGTTATGGAGCCGTGGCCAGGGCCGCGGGATTTCCCGGCGCAGCCCGCCAGGTGGTATGGGCTTTGCGACAGTCACATGGCCTGCCCTGGCATCGAGTGCTGGCGGCGGGCGGACGAATTGCACTTCCCGGCGAAGCGGGATTCGAACAACGCATGCGGCTTGAAACCGAAGGGGTCCAATTCAGCGGCCGCAGAGTGAACATGCAGCTCTGTGAATTCCTGTTCGGACAAAATCCGGACAAGCTGAAGTCCCACAAACGAAAAACTTCCCCGACGAAGAAGCGCAAGAAGCGATCGCCCAAATGATACAGGCCGCCCGTGAGCGGCCCTGGGAACTGCAGGATGAACGGTTCGGTTGTGTATCTTACATCAAGCGGCGGCCGGCGCAAGTGACCGTTGAGCTGCCTGGTGGATAAACTTCTTCATTACATTGGCCCACATTACCTTCTTGCGGGCTGCGCTTTCCTTTACGTTGCGTCCCTGGGCAAACATGCCAAGAAGCGCTTTCATCTTCAGCACGCGCAAAACCGCCGATTCTGATTGGCTGATGCCATAAGAATCCAGGAAGCTCTCCTGAATCTGGCTGGTAATGGAACGATTGCAGAAAGGATATTTCTCCAGCGCTTCCACAGAAGCCAAGAATTGTGCCAGGTCTTCAAAAGAATTGCCGCGGCGCTTCATGCGGGCGAAGTCACAAAAGCCTACTCCGTTTTCCGTGACCACAACATTCAGGGGATTAAAGTCACCCAGGACGGCAGAGCTGGGCAGCGACTTTTTGGTGCGAGCCAGCACATTTTTCGTTCCGTTGAGGATCACAGTTACGGACCGCTCATCCAGGCCTTCATGCATGCAATTCTGGCAGAGCTTCTCCAGGTTGCTCATGAGGGCCGTACCATCGAAGGGCTCCGGCATCTCGGCAGTAGCTTTATGAAATGACTTGAGCCACTCTCCGGCCCGGCGGGCCACCAGGGCGATGCTCCCGTTATCGGCAAAGCCCGGAAGCAGGGCCGCCTTCATAATGATGGATTGCAGCGGCAACCCGGCAATCTTTTCCGTGGCTACCGCGCCGAACTCGCTGAAATCACCCAGAACCCGAGGAATGCCGCCGATTTTCTTCTTTTGGGTGGCTTGCTGCACAAACTGAAGATTGCCATTTTCCTGGCGGGCAACAGCTTTGGCATTTCCGCCGCATTTTCCGGGACGGTAGACCTTGATGGCGATGCGTTCACTTCCATGAATGAAATCAGCGCTGGCGTCATAAATGAAGTGGTCGTTTTTGGGGGTGTGCCCCACTACCCGAAGATTGCGCAATTCCCCGCGGTCCGGATACATCTCTGCCACGCTCTCCCGCAGACGAACAATGACCTGGTCTAAAACAGTTTCTGACATTCCTGCTCCTGAATTTTTTTGACGTCTCTAACTTGCTTTCGGAGAAACAGACTAAAGGTGGCGCGGGAGACACTATCTCCGCCTTAATCAGTGTTGCAGTTTGGCTGCCACACCGGCTGTGTGATCTGGCTGTAACCCACTTAAAAACAGCAAGTTACAAAGGAGATAATAGAGGAAGAAATTACCCTGAGAACCGGCGTACCCACATTCGGCAGGTACAGTCTGAGATGTTCCGCTTAGTTACTCTTAGTAAAACAGGTACTTGCGCCACTTCAGGTCTGATCGGCCAATCATCCGCATGATATGCCTGCTGGTGTGCAGCGTAAACGGGCGCGGCTCCTTCAGCAACTTCATGTCCGTTTCCGTCAAAAGATGATTTCCCTTTCGCCGGTTGCAGGGATGGCAACAGGCAACGAGGTTCTCCCAGGTTGACGACCCGCCGCGCGAACGCGGAACAACATGGTCCAGGGTCAACTCTCCCGAAGACAGCAGGATCCCGCAATACTGGCAGGTATTGCGGTCGCGCAGCAGAATGTTTTTGCGCGACAAGGCGCGGGTCTGGTGCGGGATGCGGCGGTATTCCAGCAGGCGGATCACGGAGGGCACACGCATGGCAACTCGCGCGGCGTGCAGGAAATGTCCGTTCTCCTCCTCCGGCATGGCCAGGCCTTTGAGCACCAGAACAATGGCGCGGCGGGCGGCGCAGATGTTGATGGGCTCATAGGATGCGTTGAGCACCAGCACCGGGGTCTGCATGAGCAGAGTTTTGCGCGGTGCAGGCGGCGGTTCCTGCGGCAGATCAGAGTGATGGCGTTTATTTCGTGCCCTGTCGCGTTCCTGCATGGCCCTGGATCCTCTCTTCTACTGAGCGGCGGCGGCAAACGCCTGCCCGCTCTGTACTTCTTTGGTGGCCCGTGCGACCGTGGCCACAAAAACTTCTTTTGCTCCGGCCCGCAAGAGAACTCGCGCACATTCGCCTGCGGTGGTGCCGGTAGTCATCACATCATCGACCAGCAAAATGCTTCGTCCCCGGACGACATCACGGCGCACCACGGCAAACGCTCCACGGACATTGGCACGACGTTGATGGCGCGTGAGTCCGGTTTGGGAGGCGGTTTCCCGCTGGCGAACCAGAGAAGTGGTATCTAATTGGATGCGTGTTGATGCTGTCCCGCCGCTGGCAAGCTCACGAACTACAAAGCGCGCGATCTCTTCGGCCTGGTTGAAGCCCCGAGTGCGGCGTTTGCCCGTCCAAAGCGGAACCGGAAGGACCAACAGATCAGGCGGCAAATTCGTATGGGCAAGCACTCCGCTGACCAGGTTTCCCAGCAAGCGGGCCGCCGGCCTGACCTGGTGATATTTCAAAAGATGAACAAGATCGCGCAGAGCTCCGGCATAAGACCCGTAAGAGATTGCTTTGTTGAATGGCGGCGCAGCGCGGCGGCAGAGTCCACACAAAGGGGCGGCGTTGGCGGCATTATTTTGAGTGCTAAAGAGTTTCTCGCCGCAGATGC
Organism: Candidatus Angelobacter sp.; assembly: GCA_035252525.1. Lineage (GTDB taxonomy): Bacteria > Acidobacteriota > Terriglobia > Terriglobales > Acidobacteriaceae > Angelobacter. The sequence continues at coordinate 6,648 of DATFDA010000235.1, forward strand.
TGCACAAGTCGCCTTCAAGCGGGATTATCTGGGCAAGGCACAGATTGCAGACGGGCAGCGCAGAAATGTTGGTAAGAGGAAGATGGCAGATGCGGCAGTCAGAAGGAAACAGGACACAAAACAGGCTTTCAGCCGCTGACTTCAGTGTCCTCTGCGCCCGGCTTAGGTCACCACTACTGAAGACGACCCTCCTTGAAGCTCCGACCAGGAAGTACTTGTGCCTAAGTATAGAACGGGTAAATATCCAGAAGCAATGAAATGTGAGTGAAGATATCGCCGAGATCACCGACATCCACGGCTTCGCCGGGACAGGTCGCACGTCATCACCGTCATCGAAGCAGATCTCGAAGGGTCGGCAAATGCTCGTTTTGTTCTAATCGAAGGACTTTCGCGGATTTGTAATGCTGGCTGCGTTGTGCTAACTTGCGTCGAATCAGCGCACTATCCACATGAGGGGAGAAAACTGTGGCCGAAACACGAGAAGCCATCAATATTGAAACAAAGTTTCAGCCGTATGTACCGGCAGATGAGATTCGGCCGGAATTTACATTCCGCGCCATCTTCTTTGGCGGCCTTTTCGGCATTCTGTTTGGCGCGGTCACGGTTTATGTGGGTTTGCGCGCGGGATTGACGGTCTCGGCTTCCATCCCCATCGCTGTTCTTTCCATCAGTGTTTTGCGCGCTATGGGCAAGGCGAGCATTCTGGAAAACAATATCGTGCAGACCACCGGCTCGGCCGGCGAGTCCGTGGCCGGCGGCGTGATCTTTACCTTGCCCGCGCTCATCTTCCTGGGCTTCCCATTGGAATATGCCCGCATCTTCCTCCTGGCGTTCATCGGTGGATGGCTCGGCGTGCTGTTCATGATCCCGCTACGGCGGCAGTTGATTGTGAAGGAGCACGGCAATCTTCTCTATCCTGAAGGCACTGCGTGCGCTGACGTGCTGATCGCAGGCGATAAAGGCGGGTCGTTTGCCGGCCGCGTCTTCGCCGGCCTGGGACTGGGAGCGCTCTACACGCTGTTCCAGAACGAAAACATGTTTGCGCTCTGGCCAAGCACGCCAACGTATACCCCATCGTGGTTCTCGGGATCATCACTTCGAGCCAACACGACCTCTGAATATCTCGGAGTGGGATACATCATTGGGCCGAGGATCGCGGGCGTGATCTTTTCCGGCGGCGTTTTTGCCTGGCTGGTGGTGATGCCCGCCATTAAGTTTTTCGGATCGCATGTAACTGGCGCGATTTTTCCCGGAACCATTCCCATCTCTGAAATGAGCCCTGACCAGCTCTACGGCGCATATATACGCCCCATGGGAGCCGGAGCGGTGGCAGCGGCGGGCTTGATTACCCTGCTTCGGACCATTCCCACGATTGTTGGCGCATTGCGAGCGGGGATGAAAGATCTGGCAGCGGGAGCGACTGGAGTTGCCGGCCAGCGCCGCACGGAGAGAGATATCAACCTGAAATGGGCGCTCGTGGGCGCCGTGATTCTCATGGTCATAATGTGGGGCTTGCTGACCTTCTTCCCCATTAAGAACGCAGAGACCCATGGACTCAACAATATCTTTGCCGCCGTCCTGGTGGTGATCTTCGGTTTCCTGTTTGTGACCGTTTCCTCGCGCATCACTGGACTGATCGGCAGCTCGTCAAATCCAATCTCCGGGATGGCGATTGCTACGCTGATGGCCACGTGCGCCATGTTCCTGGTGATGGGCTGGACTGCCGTGGCCTACTCTGCGCTGGCCATCACCATTGGCGGAGTCGTTTGTATCGCCTCGGCAAATGCAGGCAACACCTCGCAGGACCTCAAAACGGGCTTTCTCGTAGGCGCCACGCCTGCGAAACAGCAGCTTGGACTCATGGTGGGAGCTACCGTTTCAGTATTCGCCATTGGCCTGACGCTCGGCCTGATGAATACGGCATTGGAGGAGTTCCGTCCGGCCAACATTGCAATTGATGTCAATCACCTCCCCACCGGCGTGAATCAGTATTCGGGGAAGTTCGACCGGCAGATGGTCCCTGTGGGCCAGGCCAAAGGCCCTGAAGCGCAGGCAGCGCCCGCGACGAAGGAACAGTCGGTGAAGGGCATGGTCCTTTATACGTCCATCAATTCACCTACCGTGCCGAATGGCTATTACTTCTATAATCCGCAGACGCAGAAATTCGAAATCCAGTGGATTCAAGGCATAGGAAGCGCGCGCGCAGCCGCGCCGCAGGCCCAACTCATGGCGACCGTGATCAATGGCATTCTCCAGCGCCGCTTGCCGTGGGGACTCATTCTGCTTGGCGTGTTCCTGGTGATTGCCGTTGAGCTGCTGGGCATCCGTTCGCTTTCTTTTGCCGTAGGCTTCTACCTTTCCATTGCTACCACGCTGGCCATTTTTGCCGGTGGCGTGGTGCGGTGGGTTGTGGAATACAGCGCCAAGCGTGCGGGAGAAAAAGTGGAAGAGAGCGAAGTGAGCCCGGGCGCTCTTTATTCAAGCGGTTTAATCGCGGCGGGCGGCATTGTGGGACTGGCAGGCATGGTGATCAAGGTGATGGAAGCCAAGGGCTGGCTGCCAGAAAACTCCATTGCGTGGGGCCAGAAAATTCCCGCTCTGGCCAACAGCAATGTGCTTGCGGTGATCATGTTTGGCGTTCTGGCCTACTCGCTGTATTACTTCGCGCGCAAGCCGCTGCAGGGTGAAAAATAGGTCGCGGTTGAGCGTACTCAACTCGGAACTTCAGGAACCATGTCCATCGATGAAAACATCGCGCGTGTCCGCGCGCGCATTGCCGCCGCCGCAGCCCGCGTGCGGCGTCGCCCTGAAGACATTACGCTGATGGCGGTGAGCAAGACCGTGGAGCCGGAGCGGATTCGCGAGGCTTATGCGGCTGGGCTGCGGGTGTTCGGGGAAAACCGGGTGCAGGAGTTTGAGAAGAAGGCATCAGCACTTGCCGACCTTGAAGAAGCCGAGTGGCGCCTCATCGGTCACCTGCAGAGCAACAAGGCGAAGAAAGCGACGGAGTTGTTTTCCGCCGTGGACAGCATCGATTCTCTCCATCTGGCGGAAAAGCTCAACCAGGCTGCGGGACAGGCGGGCAAGACTCTGCATGTGCTGATCGAAATCAAAGTGGGCGAAGAAGCCAGCAAGGCCGGCATTCCCGCAGGATCGCCGGAACTGGATAGCTTGCTGAACGGGATGGCGCGCCTTGATCGCCTTCAGGTTAGCGGCCTGATGACTGTGCCGCCGTTCACTGAAGATCCTGAAGGAGCACGCATGTACTTCCGCCTGCTGCGCGACGTTCGCGACCGGATTGCGGCACGCAGGCTGCCACGGATCGAGATGGACGTGCTTTCCATGGGCATGTCGCACGACTTCGAAGTGGCCATTGAAGAGGGATCCACCTGTGTGCGGGTGGGCATGGCGATTTTTGGAGCAAGACCGACACCATGAAATTGATCGACCGTATTCTTGCCTGGATCCTGCTGGTGCTGGGATGCGTGCACTGCGCCGTGACCTTTGTGCTGCACAAGACATTTACGGTCGAGGCCATCTGGTTTGTCAGCGGCGGCCTGGTCTTGATATTTGGCGCGTTGCTGAACCTGGTGCGTATTGCCCGGCCAGATGACAAGCTGCCCGCCCGAGCCAGCGCACTTGCCAATCTGCTGTTGTTCGTACTCTTCGGGATCGCCGTGCCCTGGCTGCTGCACCGTGATTTGAAACAGAATCCGCAGGTGATTGTAGCCGCCATAGCGGTCACGGCTGAGTTTGGCTTTTCTCTAAGGCAATGTTTCCGGTAAACGAAACCGCGAAAGGTGTAACCTTCGCCGTAAAGGTCCAGCCCCGCGCGCGCAAAAACGCCATTACCGGAACGGTTGGTGATGCGCTGAAGCTGGCTTTGACCGCACCCCCGGTGGAAGGCAAGGCCAACCGGGCGGTAATTGAATTTTTTGCCGATTTTTTTGAAATTCCCCGTTCCTCGGTTAGCATAGCCAGCGGCGAAACCAGCCGAAACAAGCTCATACGGGTCAGCGGAATCAGCGCGCAGCGTGTTCGCGAGCGCCTGGATGCTGCGCAACCCTGATTTACAGGAGAGAACTTTGTCTTTCTCACAACGCCTGCAGGAAGTACGCACTGGATTCGAGCGGCCTTTCTGGGTCGCCAACGTGACCGAATTGTTTGAGCGGCTTTCCTACTATGCGGCCTTTGCCGTAATCGTGCGTTACCTGCATGAGAACCTCAAATTTTCTACAACCGAAGCAGGCACGCTGGCCGGCCAGTTCGGCACGTGGGTGTGGGTGCTGGCGATCTTCGGCGGAACGGTTGCGGACCGGCTTGGGTTCCGGCGGGCGTTGTCTCTCGCCTACCTGATCTTAACTGCCGCCTACTTCACTATGGGATCTTTGGGAGCCAACTGGCTATCGCCGGTGCGGAACGCAATGCCCCTGGCTGCTTTTGTCACGATTGTCATGGTCCTGCCTGCTCTCGGCATCGCCATGGTGAAACCGTCCGTGGTGGGCACCACGGCCCGAGCTTCACAAGAGAACGTGAGATCACTGGGCTACTCCATTTATTACACGCTGGTGAACATCGGTGGGGCCGCCGGGCCGTTGACCGCCTCCTGGGTCCAGGGGCACATGAGCGTTGAGAACGTTTTTCGTGTGGCAGCTTTCAGCGTTTTCATAATGTTTTTTGCTGTGCTTCTGCTCTTCAAAGAACCAAAGAAGGCGGGTGAAGTGCAGGTTACCAGCATCGGGCAAACCGTCAGGAACTTTGGGACCGTGGTTTCCAATCCAAAGTTCATGCTGTTCATCGCGATTTTTTCTGGCTACTGGATTGTTTACTGGCAGGAGTTTTTGAGCTTGCCGATTTACGTTCACGACTACGTCAACTCGAATACCGATACCGCACGAATGCTGACGACAGGACCGATTCTGGTGATCAGCCTCACTGTTGCCGTCAGCGTGATGTTGCGGAAGATGCCCGCTTTCCGCGCCATTACGCTGGGCACGCTGATATCGGCATTGGCCTGGCTGTTTCTGATTTTCCATCCCAGTGTGCTGGCTGCCTATCTCACGCTGGCTGTTGTCGCGCTGGGTGAGATTGTTCTATCTCCTCGCTATTACGAGTACGTCTCTTTGCTCGCTCCCTCGGGGCAGCAAGGGACTTACATGGGATTTGCCTTCCTGCCCATTGGAATTGGCGCTTTCATCGGCGGCCCGCTGGGCGGGGCCCTACTTCACCATTTTGGCGAGGTGCAACACCGTCCGGCTCTCTTCTGGTGGTGTTTCACTGCAATTGGCGTGGCAACGGCGGTTCTGCTTTGGATTTACGACCGAGTGTTCAAGCCTTCAGCGGAGCCGGCGGGCGGAGCGGTGGCAAAGGTGGCGTGACGTTTTCTGTGTTCCAAGCGTAGCGAGGAATCCCTATTGGTGGCACAAGCGCCAGGAATAGTGATTAACCCCTTCAGAATCTTCTTGGGTCATAGGGCTCCCTCACTTCGTTCGGGATTTCAGAAAAAAGCCTCCAGGAAGCGGGCTGACTCGAAGCACCCGTCAAATGTGGTTAAATAGAGTATTCACACTCCCATGGACCTGAAAGCCATCCAGGCAGCCCTGCACGAGCGCAACATTGACGCATGGTTGTTTTACGACCACCACCATCGCGATCCCATCGCCTATAAAGTCCTGGGGATGCCGGAGAGCCTGATGGTGACCCGGCGCTGGTTTTACGTGATCCCGCGCGAAGGCGAGCCGGTCAAGCTGGTGCATCGGATTGAAGCCGGGCACCTGGATTCGTTGCCGGGCAGCAAGCGCCAATACTCATCGTGGCGGGAGCTGTGGGACAACCTGCAGGCGATGCTGGTGCGCTTCCGCAGCGTGGCCATGCAGTACTCGCCCAACAACGTGATCCCATACATCGGGCTGGTGGACGCGGGGACAGTTGAGCTGGTGCGCAGTTTCGGCAAGGAGATTGTCAGCTCCGGTGACCTAGTGGCCCGCTTTGAGGCCGCATGGACGGAAGAACAGATTGCCAGCCACTTTGCCGCGCGCGATTCCATTGACGCAATCATTCCCGAAGCTTTCAAGGAGATTGGCCGGCGCGCCCGCGACGGCAGCGTAACTGAATACGAAATCCAGCAGTGGTTTGCGCGGGCATTTGAGCGCGAAAAAATCATTACAGAAGACCTGCCCATTGTGGCGGTGAACGCCAACAGCGGCAATCCGCATTACGAGCCCAA
>DATFDA010000236.1:0-5276 GCA_035252525.1 Candidatus Angelobacter sp.
CGGCATGGACTGAGATGGCTTGCTGATCGCAGACCACACCGCTGGTCATCGCACTGCGATGGGCAGCCGCAAAACCCCTGTTACCAAATTAGTTAATATCCAAATCCGATTGGCACATGCCAGATTACTCAATGAGCAATCCGGACATGGGTTGGAGGGCTGTAACCCTCCTGACACAATCCTAAGCTCGAATGGATTTTTTATCTAAGGGGCATGCCCGATATAAGAATTGCCAGAGTAGAGGGAATAATTACTCTCGTAACTTGCGGTGTGCCTGACGCGAGGGCGCGGGCGGATTGCAGGAAAGCAGCGCCAATCCAGCAGTTTTTGAATTGTCGCGGACAGCCGTGAATTGGTAACAAACGTGCCATGGCCTCTTTGGTTGTCCCCCCAGAGTGCCGAAATAGTGAGAAGCAGGCGGAGGTAGTGCCTGCGCGCTGCAACAACCAAACGCGAAAGGAATTACTTTAATGTGGAAGCCTGCTAGCACGCCTAGCCCGAATCCGAACCCGAATACCAAAACCACCACCCCGGAACCGGAGAAACCAGTTATGAGCACGACACCAACGTTTTCAAGCGAGCCGACGCCAGTCGCCGCACCTCGCAATGCCGTAGTCAATAGCACAGAACAAGCCACCATCGGCAAGTCTCTTGTAATCAAAGGCGAAGTCACGGGATCTGAGTCGCTGTACATCGATGGCCGCGTGGAAGGCACGATTAACCTGCCGGGAAACCGGGTCACCGTTGGCCGCAATGGGCAGATCCAGGCGAACATCAACGCCAAAGAGCTTGTAGTTCTCGGCAAAGTAAAGGGCAACATCACCGCCAGTGACCGGGTTGATATCCGCAACGAAGGTTCACTTGCGGGCGACGTCGTTTGCCAAAGAATTTCAATTGAGGACGGAGCCTATTTCAAGGGCTCGATTGACATCCGCAAGGCCAACGCCAAGGAAATGAACGGCGTGGCCACCACCAACAAGACCGAAGACCAGACCAAGCTGGCTGTCGCCAGCGCGTAACACACCGGCCAGCGCCGTCGATTGCATTCAGCGTCGCTTGCCTTCTGCACTTTGGACAGGGTGCTTCCTTCAGGAAGCACCCTGATTCTGATGGACGAGTAAGAAGTTGCCCATGGTTAATAAGATCCTGCAGTTGTTATCAATTCGTTGCTCTCACAGGAAGATTTCCCAGCCATTTGCGGCTTCGTCTCCCACTCCCATCCGCCGTGCCGTAAACGCCCAGTGGGACACTCCCACCGCAGCCTCGCGGCATTATGTTGTCTGCCTTGACTGCGGCCACAAACTGGATTACGACTGGGACAACATGCGGGTGATCGAAAAGTAATTTTCTGCTGACGGCCATCTGTGCCGTCCGGTTCCCGGCTGCTTACGCCGGCGAACCCTCATCTACGCCGAACTCAAACTCCGGACGCTCCCATCTTCTTTCCGGCGCGCGTGGAGAAAAATTCAAAATATAGGACCGTTGTTGTTTTGCTGCTTCTGCTAACCAATTTTATTTTTGCCAGCAATATTCCTGCGCTTTACGTGCGCATGTGTGCTCACGTCACTCGCCTCCTTCGCCTCAACCCCGGCTACCGCCACATCGCCGTCAGCCGGCGCTGCAGGGCTCGCGCCTCATCAATGCCCAGCGCAACCGTCAGAAGCAGGTAAGCCAGGCCATAGGGCAGCACAATTTCCACCGCCGCAAGCAGCGGCCGGTGCGGATGCAGCAAAATTCTCATGCTCCAGGCAATCGCCGCAGAAATCACGGCTGCCGCCCAGAGTCGCCCAAAGTATTTCACCGGCGATTCAATCGCCCCAATCTTCCTGCTCATGCCTCTGCGCAGCAGCAGAAATTCCAGCCACGCTGCAATACCGTAGGAAACCGTCAATCCCGCTGCGCCCCATCGTGGATTGATTCCCAACAACCGGGGCAGCGGAAGAGCGCACATATATCCCAGCGCGCTGGTCAGAAGCACCCGGATTACGGCATAGCGAAGGGGCGTGCGCGTATCGCGGAGCGCGTAATACGCAGAAGAGTAGAGCCGACCCACCGTCGCAGCCACCAGTCCCACTGCCGAACCCGCCAGGATTCCCCACACATAATTCGTATCGCTGGCGTTGAACTTGCCGCGTTGGAACAGGACGCCGGCAATCACATCACCCAGGGCAAAGAAAGCCATGGCTGAAGGCACCACAAAAAACGCAATCCGCCGCGTGCTGGAACTGATTCGCCTCCGCAGCGTCTCAGCCACCTCTCGTTCATTGCCCAGCGCGCTTGACATGCCCGGCAGCTCCGCCACCGAGATTGACATGCCAAACATGCTCACCGGCAGCAGATAGAGCGCCTGCGCACTGAACAACGCGGACACGGCGCTGGAAGGCAAAAAGCTCGCCAGCAGCGTGTCTATATAGGCGCTCAACTGCACCACGCCGCGGCTCACAAACACCGGCCCAAAGTTGCTGATCACCACCCGGACGTTCTCTCCCAGCTTCCTCACCGCAAATCGCAACCTGGGAGCAAGCCTCACCACCACAGGCAACTGGATCAGAAACTGCAATCCGCTTCCCACCATTGAGGCCCATGCCCCGTAAACGGCAAGCTGTCCCAGGCTCGCATTCCGCCCGACGATCAACAGCCCGGTAATGATCGCCACATTCCAGATGACCGGCGAAACATAGGAGAGGAAAAACTTGCGGTGGCTGTTCAAAATCCCCAGACACCACGCGGAAAGCACCAGCAGCCCGACTCCGGGAAAGAAAATCCGCACCAGTTGGATCGTCAGCGGCCGGCGCGCATCATGGAATCCCGGAGCAATCAGGTCAATCAGCCATGGCGTAGCCAGCACTCCCAGCAACACCAGAACAGAAGTCACCAGCGCCAGCAAAGAGAACACTGCGCCTGCCACGCGGCCGGACTCCTCTTCTTCCCCTTGCGCCACCAGTTTGGCGTAGACGGGAATGAACGAAGCTGAAAGCACACCTTCGCCAAACAGGTTTTGCAGGATGTTGGGAATGCGCATCGCCGCGCGAAACGCATCGGCGGCGGGCGCCAGCCCAAAGTAGTAGGAAAACACTCCCTCACGCACCAGGCCGAAAGTCCGGCTCAGGAAAATGCCTGCCGCCACCAGAAGAGCTGAGCGGCCAATATTTTCTGCGCGAGGTTTTGCTGGGCTGGTGGTCACGCTCATGTCGTTCTGCGAGTGTGTCACAGCTTGCCATCCCCACGCAAACCAGAGCCCGCTTTCTAACTCACAGAATATAAGGTGTTAAACCCAGCCACCCTTTCAAGCCTTTTTACTGGCTTGTTAGAGCCACCACTTGCCACCGTTGCACCTTTGCGCCCCTTTGGGTCCTTTGCGGTAAATGCCTTCAGGAATGCAGATCAGGTGCTGAATGCTGAGTACCGTTGCTGAGTGCTTATTTTGTTGTCAAAGACCTCACCAGCACAATTCCACACTGGCTCAATCACACCAGAATACCGCGTTGATTCCAGCGAATCAATTGCGAATCCGTACACTAAGCTGGTACATGTCTTTTCTGACCCACTGCTGTTAACGCGCACATGCCCACCTGGCAAAATGCAAGCAAATTCTGGTTCATTGCACCTGGTTTTTGGTGGAATAGCGGCCCATTACGGCACTTTACCGCCGACTAGCATGCTATCTACTGCCCTGGATTCTGTCGCTGAGCGAGCCGAAAAGATATTAGGTACTGACTAGGTATTAATTCAGCAGCACACGTGGCCACCCGGATCCAGCAGCAACTCATCTCATTTCGGCAATGTTCCCCAAGAACAACCCGGAGGATCAGTCGTATGAAAAGCCACACGCCTTCTGGAAGTAGAAGTCACAGAGAAGCGAGAAGCCACAGAAAAGCCCTCTATCTGCTGATGTCCGCGTGTTTCATCGCCGCCACCGCCACTGCTGCATTCTCCCAGGCTGCTGGATCAACCACGGGAAAATGCTCGTTCAAAGCATTGAACTTTCCGGCGCCGGCCACGAACGGCCAGGCGGCCGCACTCAATGATCTGGGAGGAATTGCGGGAACTTTCGTTGACAGCAAAAACGTGAGCCATGGATTCCTGCTGTTTCAAGGCAAGCTCACTACATTTAGGTTTCCTCACTCCTCGGGTACAACCGTCAGCGACATGAGCCGGAACGGAATCATTGTTGGCGACTTTAGCGTTGCCGGCGACCCGAAGCTGCATCATTACATGGCCCATGCCGGAGGTTTTCACGAGATTGCTCTTCCCGGCCATCCTAATGCAGATTTCACGGTCACCGGAGTGAATGCCAATGGCGATGTTGTCGGGACGATTAATTCCGATACTCCCCCTAGCAATGGCTATGTGCTGCACAACGGAAAAGTGACCCTCCTTTCGTTTCCTGGAGCGGATGTAACGCAGCCCACCAGCATCAACGATCAGGGCGTGGTTGTGGGAGGCTATTTGGTTCAAGGTGTGAACAGCAACCCGGCCTTCATGTGGAAAGACGGGGTGTTCAGCAACATTAAACCTCCAGATAGCATTCCCGAGCCGTTCGTATTCCCGAGCAAAATCAGCAACTCAGGCGTAGTAGCTATCAGCCCGAATCTGGCGGTAGTGGATTTGCCCTTAAGGATGGAATTTATGCCAAATTTGGTGCGCCTGCTGGTTTTGACGGTCCAACCGTCCTGGCAGTAAACAAATTTGACAACATACTCATACAAGCTACCCAAATCAGTCAGCAAGTGGGCAAGACTGTTACGTTCAAAGGATTCTGCGCAGCAGCTTTCTAGATATCGCAGGCAGGGGCTTAACCCCCTGTCGCTTTTGCGGCTGGAGGAACCAAAGTTTTTCCCCTCCTCGCATTGTCATCCCGAAAGGCGAAGCATGAGGGCTCCGCTCGGCCGCACCTAAGTTGTGTCGTCTCAACCGACTCCGAAGGAGCGTGCGACTGAGAAGGAGCGGGGACATCTCGAGAATGTCTCCTTCACCATACAGATTCAGGAAATTTTGCCCAGGCTCGGCCTCCGAAATCGCATTTCCCGTCCCCAACTTCCGGCCGGGTCCTGCCAGTTGTTTCTCACGCGCGAATTGCCACCCGCACGTCAATTCGCGGCCAATTCTTCTCTTTAATCACTGTTATCTGTGTTCATCCGTGGCCAATAGTTTTCTTTGTTTCTCCGTGCCTCCGTGTCTCTCTCGAAAATGCAACCGAGAGCTACGAGGCACCATCCCCGCCCAGAGTCCAGCGCCGTCAGGCGCGGCATAACGTTAGCCCAGCTCCGTTCCCA
>DATFDA010000237.1:0-4888 GCA_035252525.1 Candidatus Angelobacter sp.
TTGGCTTTCAGAACCACCTGAAGTTCGGAGAGCAGGCGCGCGTCCTGCGGCTGATCCCCGGACTTGAAAACGCAAAATTCCTCCGCTTTGGCCAGATCCATCGCAACACCTACATCAATGCGCCGTCGCTGCTGACCGAGCTGCTCAACCTGAAGCAGCATCCGAACGTATTTTTCGCCGGACAGATTTCTGGAGTGGAGGGCTATACCGAGTCGATTGCCATGGGCATGCTGGTGGGAATCTACGCCGCGCAGATCGCGCATGGGCGGAACGCGATAGCGCCGCCGCGCGAAACGGCGCTAGGCTCCCTGGTGCACTATCTCTGCCACGCGGAAGCAAAGAATTTTCAGCCGGCAAATATCACCTTTGATCTGCTGCCGCAGCTGGACGAGGCGACGCGAAGGCGTGTGCGGGATAAAAAGATCAGGCACAAGATGGTTTGCGAGAAGGCGTTGGAAGTTCTCGGTGCGTGGCTGGAACAGAATGAGGTTTCTGTTTGTCTCACCCCGCAATCAATGTGACGCTGTCGAAATTCTTTTTGCTTCGAAATAGACATTACAAACCGAGAATACAATCGCGTTCTTGCGCTTGATGAGCAGGTTATCCCCCGGAATCTCACTTGTTGCCCCAGTGATCTGGGCATCATCGTGCTTGATTACAACCTGTTGTACTTTTAGCGCCCGGATTCTCAATTGTCGAAAATTGACTTGTGAACCACTCGCACTTGGCGAGGAATTTTGAGTTTCGAATTGCTCGGCTGTGATTTCACGCATTTCAGAGTCAACGTGACTGGCTTGAGTTGTTCGCCACCTCAACAGCTTGGCCCCATACTCAATTTCTGTTCCCAAAAGTGGCTTTGCTTCCTTATCACCCCAGCAGGAGATTGTTTGGACCGGAAGGATCCGAGTGATCCGCCACTTGCCCCACAACTCTTTCGGAATGTCCCGAGCAGAAGCTGATAAACCAACTCCGAGCAGGAACAGAAGCGACCAGTACCTGAATGTTCTTGCCATCAGCGCCGCTTCTTCTCTTTCTTAGGCCCCAGCTCCACTTTCCTGCGCGGACGGTTCTTGATCCAGATGGGCGTGCCGATAAACCCGAAGGCCTTGCGGATCTGGTTTTCCAGAAATCGCTCATATGAGAAATGCAGCTTCACGTCTTTATCCGTAAACAGGATGAAGGTGGGCGGCGAGACCTGGGCCTGCGTCATGTAATAGACCTTCACCTTCTGCCGGTAGGGGACAGAAGCCCGTTCGAAATCCACGCTTTCAATGAAACGGTTCATTTGCGCGGTGCTGATGCGCTTGCGGCGCTCGGCTGCGACCAGTTCAAGGCTCTTAAACAGTTTGTCCAGATTGCTGCTCTCAGATGCAGAGACAAAGACTACCGGCGCATAATCAAGAAACTTAAGCGCCCGGCGGACCTGCTTCTCATAGATCTGCGCATCAGCCGGGCGGCCATCAGCGCGGGCGGTGGTGACCAGGTCCCATTTATTAACGACGATGATTACGGATCTCCCGCTTTCATGCGCGTAGCCGCCAATCGTTGCGTCGAGCGCGCTGACCCCTTCCATGGCATCAATCACCAGCAGAGCCACGTCGGCTGATTCCAGATGCTTGCGCGCCATGACCACGGACAGTTTTTCTGCCATCAGATGGGTCTTGCCTTTGCGCCGGATTCCAGCGGTATCAATAAAGCGATACTTCTTGCCATTCTTTTCAAGAATTTCATCTACCGCGTCTCGCGTAGTGCCGGCGATGGGAGAGACGATGGCTCGCGAGGTACCTGTAAGGGCATTCAACAAAGTTGATTTGCCCACATTAGGATGACCGATGATCGCCACCCTGGTTTCGCGAGGTGGCGTTTCCAGAAGTTTGTCATCGCCTTCCGCCGTGGGGAGATACGCATCTTCCGCCGCCTGCTCCTGCGCTTGTTGCAGCGCCTCTGCTTCGGCAGTGATCTCGTCCAGCAGAGCATCAAGAAGATCGGCCGCGCCTGTGCCGTGCTCGGCGGATACGGGATAAAGCCGTTGAATTCCCAGGGTGCGGAAATTTTCGACTTCGGGCTCCATCTTAGGAGTATCCACCTTGTTCACCGCCAGAAAGAGCGGTTTCCCGGTGCGCTGCAGCAGGCGTGCCAACTCCATGTCGGGGGCGGCAAGTTCTGTGCGGGCGTCCACGACCATGACAATGGCATCCGCCTCCTCAAGCGCGACCCGGGCCTGGCGGAAGATCTCTGCGGGAATCAGTTGCTTGTCATCGGGAATGATGCCGCCGGTATCGATAATTTTCAGCCGGCGACCCTGCCAGTTGGCTTCGCCGTAAATGCGGTCGCGAGTGATTCCCGGCTCGTCGCCCACAATGGCCCGCCGGGAGCCGATCAGCCGGTTGAAGAGCGTGGATTTGCCCACGTTGGGCCGGCCAACGATGGCCACCGTGGGAATGCGCAGCTTTAAACTTTCAGGCATGATCGAGGCGAGGTATTTGGTACTTGGTAGTTGGGATTTGGCAAAAGCCGCAGCAATGGCTTTTCCGAAGCATTCGGCACCAAATACCAGGTACCGAATACCAATTACCAACGGCCATTTATCGTTCTCAGCTATTATTAAATCACGCTCGCCATGGCCTCCGCTTCCCAGCCTGAAACCGCGCAGACTCGCCGCCAGCCAACACTGCACCAGTTCTTTGCTCCGGGCGGCTTGCTCAGCCAGGCACATCCCAATTACGAATTCCGGCGCGGCCAATTGCAGATGGCGCAGGAGGTGGAGAAAGCGCTGGAGGAACACCGCCATCTGATTGTTGAGGCGGGCACGGGAACGGGGAAGACTCTGGCCTATCTGCTGCCGGTCATCCGCAGCGGCAAACGGGTAGTGATTTCCACCGGAACCAAGAACCTGCAGGAGCAGCTCTTTTTCAAAGACATTCCCTTTCTGGTGCAGCATCTGGGGCCGTTGCGCGTGTGCTACATGAAAGGTCGCAACAACTATCTCTGCCGGCAAAAACTTTACGACTTGACAGAGCAGCCGGTGCTTAATGGCCTGCAGGAGATTGAGCAATACCGGCAGATTGCCGCGTGGGAACAGGAGACGGAAACCGGAGACCGCGCCGAACTCAAAGACCTGCCGGAAAACACACAGCTCTGGCACAAGCTGGACGCGAGGACAGATCGCTGTACGGGAACCAAGTGCAAGCAATGGCAACGCTGCTTTATCACCGAGATGCATCGACGGGCAGCAGAGAGCGACATCATCATAGTGAATCATCACTTGTTCTTTGCCGATCTCGCGTTGCGGCAGAGCGGCGGCCCGGACGCGGGCGTGCTACCCGAATTTGCCGCAGTGATTTTTGACGAAGCGCATGAGCTGGAGGACGTGGCCAGCAGTTATTTTGGCGTGAGTGTCAGCAACTTTCGCATTGAAGAGTTGGCCCGCGATGTGGAGAGCACGTTGCAGCAGAAGCAGTCAATCTCACCAGGACTTTTACAGGCGCTGGCGCGACTGCGCGAACGCTCACGCTTTTTTTTCGGACTGCTGCCCGCAGGCGAAGGACGGTTTGCTTTCAGTAACCGGGAGCAGTTTCTGGTTAAGAACGAAAAAGATTATGACGCTCTGATGAAAGCATTGGGCCATGTCTTCTCAGAATTGGAGATCCTGCCGAAAAAGCCGGATGAAGTCTTCGGCTTTGCGCGGCGAACGCAAGAGCTCAAGGCGCAGCTTGCCTTCATCATGGAATCCGACGACAAGAACACAGTGTTCTGGATTGACTGGCGTGGCGAAGGGCGCAAAACTCGCGGCGGCATGGGCCATGTGATTTTGCAGGCAACGCCGATTGATGTCTCACAAATTCTCAAGCAGGCTTTGTTTGAACACGTTGACACAGCGGTGTTGACCTCAGCCACACTGGCGGTGTCCAACGGAGCGCAAAGCGGAAGTTTCGAATACATACGGCAACGCGTGGGCCTGGAACATGCACGAGACATGGTGGTGCCTTCGCATTTTGACTACAAAAGCCAGGCCATTTTTTACGTGCCGCCGGACATGCCTGACCCTCGCTCCACGGCGTTTGCGCGCTCCGCAGCGGAGAAGATCCGCCGGCTGCTGGAGATCACGGACGGCCGGGCGTTTTGCCTGTTCACCAGCTACGCGCAGATGAATGATATCCATGACCGCCTGTTAGGTGAGCTGCCTTATCCCATGCTCTTGCAGGGCTCGGCGCCCAAGAGCGCTTTACTGGAAGAGTTCCGCCTTACGCCTAACGCGGTGTTGTTTGCCACTGCCTCATTTTGGCAGGGTGTGGACGTTCAGGGCGAGCAATTGAGCTGCGTGATCATTGACCGGCTGCCTTTTGCGGTACCAAATGATCCGGTGGTTGCGGCGCGAATACGGGCGATTGACTCGGCCGGAGGAAATGCATTTTTTGAGTACCAGGTGCCCTCTGCAGTGATATCGCTCAAGCAGGGATTTGGGCGGCTGATCCGCTCGGTGAAGGACCGCGGCGTGCTGGCGCTTCTCGACAATCGTCTTTTGAAGCAGCGCTACGGCAGGATTTTTCTTGATAGTCTGCCACCTTACAGTCGAACCAAAGACCTGGCGGAGGTGGAAGCATTTTTCACAACTGGGCAAAGCGATCAGACCCGTCAGCCGCCCGGCTAGAGGCAGAATTTTCAAAACCGCCGGAAGACAAATCCATACGTCATTTCTCGCTTGGCCTAGTCCATAGTCGCAATTGATATGCTCTGAAGCAGCGTAGAGCGTGGCCCTTCCGCAATGTGTACCTTTCGCCGGGATGTAATTAAGATACTTTCTTCCGCATGACTGCGACCATGGCAAACATCCTTGACGGTAACAAGATTGCCGCACAGATCAGGAGTGAAGTGGCTGAGCAGGTGC
>DATFDA010000238.1:0-2946 GCA_035252525.1 Candidatus Angelobacter sp.
AATAGCCAGAGCACTGAACATCCATGCCAGCGGCCACCATCTGCGATAGTCGAGATTGACCGTGATCTGAGACCAAGTCTTCAGCTTTTCGGGATCAGCGTCAATTTCTTCTTTATCGCCGGCCAGGGCCACATCTTCGCGCAGACCAAACTTAATCTTGAGTTCTGCAACTGCGCGCTGGCGATCCAGAACCTCGGTCGCATCCGCCTGGGTGAGCAGCCAGTCTGCCAGACATTTTTTTCCCATTCGCGAACGCGCAGAACAAAGCAGTTGGAAGAGGCTCCCATGCCCGAAAATATCAAGATCTTCGGCGTAAAGATGGTCAGCACGGTTGAAGTCCTCGCCGGTATCGCCCGTGCCGCTCCAGCGGTCCTCAATACGGGCCAGCCCGCGAGTGTAGAGAGCAATACCACGTTCGGCCAGAGTTTTATGGCGAAGAATACGCCGGTGCACGACTACAAGAACGATGAAGCCAATAACAGCCGCCATCAGCCAGGCAGGATTTGGTTTGCCGGCCTTTCCGATGGTCCAGCACAAAATGATGATGACAACAAAGACAGCAACCCGGGCATTTCCCGTCCAGACATGCAATCGGTGCAGCCGAGCAGACTCGGTTTTGTGCCATTCGAGACGTTGGGCGTACTGCCCGGCTGGAAGTAACGCAGCGGGAGCCGCAGGGGCTGTGTGTTGAACGGTTTCGCCGGGCACGACCTCTTTTTATATTCGCTTGGAACTGAAACAGCAAACCTGCTTGTGACAACACGGTTTTGCGGCTGTGACAGTTTGTCACAGGACTCTGCTCCCACTTCGCCGGACAAACCCATTTTCAGCAACTTACAAGGCGCTACGTTTGGCAGCCAGGCTGCTATATAGAAAGGCAGACGGAAGCTAAACGGGGCGCAAGCTGATTGGACCAGTATTTGGGTCTGACAAGAGGTGGGTGCTGGCGCTGGTAGCAATGAGCCAATGCTGTAGGCGAGGAGAAGGGAAGAGTCGCCTGGAAGCGCGTTGATGATTCAACTTTGGTTCGCGCCCGGACCTCCCTTCTGCCCTCGCGGTGACGAGATTAGAAAGTGCGGCAATACGAGATGTGTTCTGTGGATAGATCCTCTTGTGTGTGCATTAAGAGATAACCTCCTTCTTTCAGGTGTGGGAAAACAATACTGACTCCGGGCGGCGAACCAGCCGCCCGATTTTTATTGCCAGGTCTTGCGGAGAGGATGGGCCTCAGTATTGAACACCACTTTGTTGAGATCGACCGTGCTGCGCGGTGCAAAAGTAAGATAGAGATACTTCAGAGTTTCCGCCAGGAAGTAGCTCTCCATTTGGTCGTCCTTCTCAAAGGTGGTTACGCTGCGAAGTCCGGCATAACCGTTGTCGGCCTTGCAATAATGGGAGAGCGCGCCAAGAAAAGCAGAGGCCATCTCGGTGTACCGGTCGTCGTTGGTGTAGAAGCGCAGGTAGTATGCTGATTCCATGATCTCCGGACGCAGGGGATACTGTGGCGAGATGATTTTCATCGTTGAATAATCAATTTCTTCCGGTTCTACACCCCAGGTTGTCCACATTTTGTACGCGGAATCTTCCAGACGGCGCGCCCTCTGAATTTCACCTGAGCGCGCGAGCACAGCGGGAAAAAAAGCATCCAGGGCGCCAAAGTGAGTGGAAACCCGTTTTCCAGTATTCATATCCACCTGGGCATACCAGAGGCCGGTTTTGGTGTCGTCCGCCAGATATTTATTGATGGCCTTGATGCTCTCTTTCCACATGCGCTCGCAATCTTTATCGCCGAAGAGCAGCCAGCACTTCAGCAGATATTCGTAATAGGAATCGATGCCTCCGCTGATATGGCTGGTGGTGTCAACCCATTGGCCTGTTTCCACGTTGATGCTGGACCCCACCAGTCCGATTTTCGAGCGGCGGCGGTAGAGTTCTGTGAGAGCGTGCTTAGCTTTGTCGTAGAAGATGGGCTTGGCCGTAAGTTTGCTAAGGGTGCCGAATTCGATCAGCAACGTCCCGATTTCAGCGGGGTTGCTGACCGCGCCGCGCGTCTTTCCCGTTTTCAGGTTCACGTAAACGTAAGGCATTCCTGTAGGAGAGTTGAAGGCGGGCAGGAGTCGGTTGCCAAGATCTTCGGCCAGGGCCAAAAGCCGCTTATCGCCGGTAAGCTGGTAACTGCTGATCAAGCCACCCAATAGCCGGATGGTGATCTCAAAATTCTTGACTTCAATATCCTGGTCAAACGAGAGTTTGGTATCAATCAGTTCTCGCGTCTTATCTGCTTCATCGTTCAGGCCCATCAAGATCATCGTGTCGAGCGCATCCACCGGCGTCATAAGAAGTGACTTCTGGTACCAATCATGCGACGCCCCGCTCAACGGTTTGAGTTCGTCATGTCCCCAGGCGTACTGCTTGTAAGCATTCCAGGAGTAGAGGAACTCCTGCCGGACTTGCCGGGCCATGGGCCCCGGATCAGAGGGGATTTCGATGCCCTGGCCGGAGAGGACCAAAGGCGCTGCAATAACGCTGGCGAAAACGCAAGCCGCATAGAAAAACCTGCGCATGACTGCTCCAGAATGAAGGCTTGAAAGAACCTAACCATCATAGCGCAGGGCAACGTGGCTGCGGATGCGACAAATGCAAATACAAATCCTGCCATCGGATCTGCTTTGTAGATTCGGCCGACGGCAGGATAGCTGCTTGCTATGCAAGCTGATCGTACGAGTCCTTATTTGTTGATGTCTTGTCCAGCCTCCAGCTTTTTGATCAACCCTTCCACCTGCGGCTTAATTTGATCCGGAGACCCAGAGAGAGAGGCCCTCATTTCTTTTGCCGCATCCTGGAATTTTCCTTCCGCGCTGGCCAAGCGCGCGGCTTCATTGTGTGCTGTCCAATGGTCAGGGTTCTTTTTGATATTCGTCCGGAAGACTGAGAACGCCTCATCCT
>DATFDA010000239.1:0-18749 GCA_035252525.1 Candidatus Angelobacter sp.
CGGTGACTCTGGTGATCGTCGTGGGACTCGTGGCTGCTACGCGCGGCACCACCAAAATCGACTCTTCCCGCCTGGCAAAGGTGGAAAAAGGTGATCTGGCCAAGAGCGTGGTCGCTACAGGCAAGATTGAGCCAATCACCAAGGTGGAAGTGAAATCCAAGGCCAGCGGCATCGTGAAGAAGCTCCTGGTGGATTACGGCGAACCGGTCAAGCAGGGGCAGGTGCTGGCTGAACTGGACAAAGATGAGATCCTGGCCCAGGTCAACCAGGAGAAGGCTTCTTTGGAAGCCGCCGAAGCGGCAGCACGCGCCGCCGATGCAGACCTGCAACGGGCCAAGGTTGACGCAGAAGGTGTTGATGTTCCCATGCTCAAGCGCGCCTATGATCGCGCCGTCACCATGGCGAAAGATGGCGTTGTCTCGCCTTCTGCTCTTGATGACGCACAGAAAAACTACGAGATGGCGGTCAACAAACAGCATCTGGGCGAAGCCAACGTTATATCAGCCAAGGCAAAGCTGACGCAGGCACAAGCTCAGGTATCGCAGGCACGGGCAGAACTGGCACAGAAAGAGCAGGAGTACCGTAACTCAACCATCGTTTCGCCTATTGACGGCGTGGTTCTCTCGCGCGACGTTGAAGTAGGCGACGCCGTAAGCTCCATCCTGGTGCTCGGTTCCTCTGCCACGCTGGTAATGACGCTGGGCGATACGCGGCAGGTTTACGTCAAGGGCAAGGTGGATGAGAGCGATATTGGTCGCGTTTATCTTAACCAGCCGGCGCGCATTAAAGTTGAGTCCTACAAGGACCGCACCTTCTACGGCAAGGTCACAAAGATTTCTCCCATGGGCGTTGAAAAAGATAACGTGACCACGTTTGAGGTGCGCGTCTCGATTGATAACTCCACCGGCGAGCTGAAGTCACAAATGACAGCCAATGCTGAAATCATTCAGGACGAACACAAGGGTGTCCTGATTGTTCCCGAAGGCGCTATGATTTACGACAAAGACCGTAAAGCATCGGTTGAAGTCCCGGATCCCGGCGCCAAAGGCGGGAAGAGGAAAGTTGCGGTCACGGTAGGAATCTCCAACGGCTCCAAAACAGAGCTGCTTAGCGGCCTGAAAGAAAGCCAGCAGGTAGTACTGCAATAAGATACTGGAGGAAATATGAGAGCAAGAAAAAACCTGGTTCTGGCTGCGGTGGTCCTTGCTGTGGGATTGATGCCGGCCAGCGCGGCAATCACTGGGCATTTTGAGCGCACGCTAAAAGTGAACGGACCGGTGGACCTGAACCTCGCTTCCGGTTCCGGCGACATCAACGTGCACACCGGCAGCAGTGATTCAGTGATTGTTTCCGCGAAGATACACGCCAGCAACTCGTGGCTCTTCGGCGGCAGTGCGGAAGACAGGATTCACCAAATCGAGCAGAATCCGCCCATCGAACAGCAAGGCAACATCATCCACATCGGCAGGGCGCAGGACCGGGAGCTGTTCCGCAACATCTCCATTGATTATGACGTTACAGTGCCGGCGCAAACCCGTCTCAGCTCACAAACCGGCTCCGGCGATCAGACCATCAATGGATTGCAACTTCCGCTTACGGCGAGAACCGGCTCAGGCAACATCACTGTGGATAGTCTCGGGGCTGACGCGCACATTACATCCGGATCAGGCGACCTGAAAATCGGAACCGTGAAGGGATCACTGACGGCCACAGACGGCAGCGGGAACATCCGCGCGCAAGGCGTCGCCGGTGAGATCAATGCAACCACGGGCAGTGGCGACCTGGAGATGCACCAGGTTGCCCCAGGCAATGTTCGGGTGGGCACCGGTTCCGGCAGCATTAAGCTTTATGGAATTAAAGGGGGATTGCGTGCTCAGGCAGGCAGTGGGGATATCCTGGCTGAAGGACAGGCCACTACCGACTGGCAGTTAGGAGCAGGCTCGGGCAACATAACTCTCAAAATGCCGGCCCAGGCCTCTTTCAACATTGATGCCAGGACTTCATCCGGGAGCCTCAAAGTCGCACCTTCGGTTCAAGGCGGCACCGTCTCTCACAACCGGGTTCAGGGAAAGGTGGGAAATGGCGGCCCACTGCTCGATTTACATACCGGTTCGGGCGATATTGATGTTGAATAAAACCAGTGAGTTCATTCAGCGGAGGCTGCGGCCTCCGCTTTTGCTTGCTGGTGCATCCTCTGCTTGCCTGAAGATCCCCAAGTCATGGCTTCGCCACATAGTTATTAACTATGGCTAGCATTTTCGATTACACTGCCTGTACTCGCTCATGACTATGGGAGAAATTTCTCATCTATTCGGTATTCAATAGGGAGGGACTATGAGTTCAATAGAAAAATACGCTAATCTTTGAAAGTCTAATCTCGCTCCAATCATTCTCTAATTACCAAAGTGCATTCTGGCGGCAGTTCGGCGGACGCTTTCGAAGCACAGCACAGCGCCTCCTCTCAGAAAGGACGCTGCGCGCAAAGTGAATCGAAAGTTCCCTTTCCGGGCAATCAGGCTACGTGGGCTGTTTGCAGGGCGCTTGGACTGACTCCGAGCGCAAGAGCACGTTCAGTTCTTACCGCTTCTGTTCTTGCGCGAGATCAGTTGTACCCCTCATGAGTTAACGTCGCACCAGCATGGACTGTTTGTTTTGCAGCCCAATGCGGCGCCGGCGTGTGCCCCCGCTCGGCTGCGCAATCTCGAATTGCGGAGCTAACGGATTCGTGTGCCTTCTCCCCGGACGAACACGATCCATCGACGCGGGAGGCGAGGGCAATGACATATCTCAGGGGAACCACATTCAGTGAGCAAGCAGCAGCGGCCGAGCTTACGTTGGGCGGAGTCCGCCCCTGGGCAGCGCCGGCGGAAGAGGATAAAGGGCATCTCTCCGGATTCGTGCGCAGCGCAAAGGCGGTGCTCGCGCCCGCGGCGGTGCGCGATTTCTTTATCCGGCTCTACGCGACCGACCGTCTGCTGCATAACTTTGGCTGGGTGCTGCTCTTGAGTGTGCCCGTCTTTGCCTTCCTCAGCTACGTTGATCCGGGAACTGCGCAGTTCGCCAATCCCTGGTTCAAGCCCATCAAGTTCGCCATCTCCTTCGCAACCTTTGTCTGGACGGTGAGCCTGTTCATGACGCGCTTGAGGGTTTCTTCGCGCCTGCTGGGCTGGACTCGCCGAACCATGACGGCAAGCATTGTGGTGGAGATGCTCTGCCTGGCCATTCAGGCATCGCGCACCGCCAATCTCACGGCAAGCCCGGGCCTGGCGGATTGGTTCATTCAGCAGATGACTACAGCCATGGTATCCATCAACACCGCGATTCTCGTCGGCCTGCTCGCGCTATTTTGCGGGAAGCGCGACTGGATCAGGATCGCTGATGGCGCCATGGTGCTGGCCATCCGCCTGAGCATCGTGATTTTCCTGGCCGGCAACGCCGTTGGCGGTTACATGCTGGCTCGTGGATCGCACACAGTCGGCGCAGCGGATGGCGGCCCCGGGCTTCCCTTCCTGAACTGGAGCACCATCGCGGGCGATTTGCGCATCGCGCACTTTATCGCCATCCACGCCATTCAGATTGTGCCTCTCTTCGCGTATTTGCTGTGGCAGATGACGCCCCAACCGGCGCTGAAATACCGCCGCCTTGGTGTATATGCGGTTGCCGCGTTTACGGCATTTCTGGTGGGCGGAACATTTGTCCAGGCCATGCTCGCCCATCCGGTGATCGCGCTGGCGCGGTGAGCTTGAAGTTCCCACAACAAGTATTCGAAAAACCCGAATTGGCTTTCTCAAACACTGTGGCACACCCGCCCTAGGGTGTGCCTCCTCAAAGCCGAAACAGGATGTAGCAGCCCAGAAGGAGAACGACGAAATGGCGCCCCGCAGGAACAGCAGAGCCAAGTACCCACATAAATGCGTAGTTTCAAATCAGGAATCTCCGGCGATTGAACAACACCTGATGCAATTAGGGGCACACCATTTCATGGAAATGCAGGACGAGCCATGCCAGGCCGGCTGTGCCACGCAGTGTTTTTTGAGCAATCAGTTTTCAACTGAAGAAGAACGGCCCAGAACTCGCGCACGCGCCGGTAACCGCCCGCCCTTGTGAGCGAAAGGAGTGATTTTGGGTTGACGAGCTGAGGGGATATCTCATTACTTTTCTTACTGTTCCACTCTCGAGAATTCTGCTATGCTGCGCATGTGAAATTCTGCAATACAGTTCCGCCCTTCCGACTTCGACTGTGTCGTTAACACTTGTTTCCCTGTAATCCTGATCAGCTTTCGCAACAAATGTCTTCACGCCATTCGTGTGTTACGGCGCGTGCGTGTCTGTTGATGGACGGGCGCTTCAAAAATGCTGCCTGAATGGGATAACTGAGAGGAAACATCTTCATTGTTCAGGCCCAAGTAGCCCAACTGGCAGGAGGCGCTTGTCTCAGGCACAAGACAGTGTGAGTTCGAATCTCACCTTGGGCACCAATTTGAATGCCGTGATAGCCCAACTTTGGCAGAGGCAATACGTTGAGGACGTATACAGTGCCGGTTCGAATCCGGTTCACGGCACCATCCTTTTTGTCGCTTGCGCTCCAGACCGCCGATAATTCATATTAGCCGGGAGAGTACGGAGGCACGTGTAGCTGCGGGCTCGGCGCAAGGAACTACGTTTGTTTCCTGATGGATAGAGACGGTTTCAGAGGCCCCCTCCGCATTGACCTTCCATCGCTGGAAATGTTATAAAAACAGGTTTTACTGGTATGGGAGGAGGTGTGTTTTGTGCCTGCTACCCAGGCCGGTAAATTTCCAACGCGGCCAAACCTCAAACCACGGTTCTTGATGTGGAAGCGCGTTTCTGGAATTGCCAGATAAGGCGTTTGTAAATAAAACTCCCAACTTTTTGAACCTTCTTGGAGGAACATCTATGCACACCTGGCTCCCATCTGGCCCGATGGAGCGTGCAAAATCCGCGCGCCGGATTTTAGTGCTGACCATAATAGCGTTCTTGGTTTTTGCACTTCCTGCAATCGCGCAACAGGCGCAACCGGCAACAACTCCGGTGCAGCAGCCCGGATCAGTCGCCAACCCGCAACCGGGCGCCATGGCGCAACATCAGGTGGCCAACCCACCGGGAGAAGCGCCGTCCCATGAAGCCGGTGGCGAAGCCAACCTGCCCATGCCTGACATGTCACAGGTTTCATTCTTTAACAACAGCATCAACGGCAGCAAACTGCTGTCGATAGGCTTGCTTTTCTGCGCGTTCGGCGGTCTCTTCGGCTTCATCATCTACACCCAGCTCAAGAACCTGCCCGTGCACCGCTCCATGCGGGAAATCTCCGAGCTCATCTATGAGACCTGCAAGACCTACCTGATCACGCAGGGCAAATTCCTGCTGCTGCTGGAGGCGTTTATTGCGGTTGTCATTCTGCTGTATTTCGGACTGCTGCTGAAGTTTTCAGCCGTCAAGGTCATCATCATTCTCCTGTTCAGCCTGATCGGCATCGCCGGCAGCTACGGAGTGGCCTGGTTCGGCATTCGCGTAAACACGTTTGCCAATTCGCGTACCGCCTTCGCTGGGTTGAGGGGGAAGCCGTTTTCCATCTATGCCATTCCGCTCAAGGCCGGCATGAGCATCGGCATGATGCTGATCAGCGTTGAATTGCTGATCATGCTTTGCATCCTGCTTTTCATCCCGCGCGATTACGCCGGCTCCTGCTTTGTCGGGTTCGCCATCGGAGAATCGCTGGGCGCAGCAGCGCTGCGCATCGCCGGCGGCATCTTCACCAAGATTGCCGATATCGGCTCTGACCTGATGAAGATCGTTTTCAAGATCAAGGAAGACGATGCTCGCAACCCCGGCGTGATTGCTGACTGCACCGGCGACAACGCGGGCGACTCGGTAGGCCCCAGCGCCGACGGTTTCGAAACCTACGGCGTTACCGGCGTGGCCCTGATTGCCTTCATCGTGCTCGGCGTGCCTTCCATCACAATTCAGATACAGCTTCTGGTCTGGATCTTTGTCATGCGCGTGATGATGCTGGTGGCTGCGGTGATCTCTTACTTCATCAACGAAGCCTTCGCCAAAGCCCGCTACGGAAACGCCGACGAGATGAACTTTGAAGCTCCCCTGACCTCGCTGGTCTGGCTGACTTCGATCGTATCTGTCATTCTCACCTTCGTCGTTTCCAAGCTGATCATTCCTGACTTGAACGGCGAACCAACGCTGTGGTGGAAGCTATCCGCAATCATCTCGTGCGGCACACTCGCCGGAGCCATCATTCCCGAACTGGTCAAGGTCTTCACTTCTGTCGACTCGCGCCACGTCGGCGAAATCGTTACCTCGTCAGAAGAAGGTGGACCATCGCTCAACATCCTTTCCGGCCTGGTGGCCGGGAACTTCTCCGCCTTCTGGCTGGGATTGACCATGGTGGTGCTGATGGCCAGCGGCTTTTACTTCAGTACGCTTGGCTTAAGCGCGCCGCTTGCAACCAACCCGAACCTGCACCTCATGCTGGCGCCTGCGGTGTTCGCCTTCGGCCTGGTAGCTTTCGGTTTCCTCGGCATGGGCCCAGTCACTATCGCCGTAGACTCCTATGGTCCCGTCACGGACAACGCGCAATCTGTTTATGAGCTCTCGCTGATTGAGCAGGTGCCCAACGTGGAAGCGGAGATCAAGAAGGACTTCGGCTTCAGCGTGAACTTTGAACGCGCCAAGGAGATGCTGGAAGAAAACGACGGCGCGGGCAACACCTTCAAAGCCACGGCCAAACCGGTGCTGATCGGCACTGCGGTCGTGGGCGCGACCACCATGATTTTCTCCATCATCATGGCGCTTACAGAAGGGCTTACACGCAACACGGTAAACCTCTCGTTGCTGCACGCGCCATTTGTGCTCGGCCTGATTACCGGCGGCTCGATCATTTACTGGTTCACCGGAGCGTCCACCCAGGCCGTCACCACCGGGGCTTACCGTGCAGTAGAGTTCATCAAGCGCAACATCAAGCTGGAAGGCGTGGAGAAGGCTTCCGTCACTGATTCCAAAAAAGTTGTTGAAATCTGCACCCAGTACGCCCAGAAAGGCATGTTCAACATCTTCTTGACAGTCTTTTTCGTCACGCTGGCATTCGCCTTTGTGGAACCGTACTTCTTCATCGGCTACCTGATTTCGATCGCCATTTTCGGTCTGTATCAGGCCATCTTCATGGCCAACGCCGGCGGCGCATGGGACAACGCCAAGAAGGTGGTTGAAACTGAGCTGAAGATGAAAGGCACTGACCTGCACGCCGCCACAGTTGTGGGTGACACGGTAGGCGATCCGTTCAAGGACACCTCATCCGTGGCAATGAACCCTATCATCAAGTTCACCACGCTGTTCGGATTGCTGGCGGTGGAACTGGCGGTGAAGCTCACCGCTGACCAGGGCGTGACGATAAGCTGGACGCTGGCGATTGTGTTCTTCGCCGTGGCTATCTATTTCGTATGGAGATCGTTCTACGGCATGCGAATCGGAGCACAGAAAGCGGCCGAGTCAAAGGCAGCCGCGTAAATCAGATCAACTCTTTTCAGCCCGCCGGCAGCGGCGGGCTTTTTTGCTTAAGCGAGGGGATTCGAGTGCGATCATGAGTCGAGTCTGTAAAGCAATGGCAGAACAGATTCTTGAGTTATGAACAGTGGTACCATCTCTCAACTCGATCAACTGATTCACAGCCGAGGGCGGCTGTGCCACATGGCTTCATCGCTCAAAGAAGTGAGTTCATTCAATTTTAGCGTTCCTACTGCGGCGGCCGCGGAACGGGTCCTGTGGGAATAGGTTCTAAACGCGGCGAGGGCCCGACGCTCTGCTTCATCTTTTCCTTCACCCGCTTGGCCAGTTTCTCCACCTCGTCGGCTTTGCGGATGACGTCCAGAGAGAGCAGGTTCTCATTGGATTTCTCCACCGCGGCTTTGAGCTCGGTGGCGAGTTGGAAAAGCTTTTCTGTATCGTTTTTTATATCTTCCTGGCGCTTCTTATTGGCCTCTTTCATCTGGCGGTCCTGCATTTCTTTCTCTTGTTGTGACATGGAACGCGGCGGTTGAAATTGCCACGCGGCCGCCGGAATAAGGGCAAGGATGAATGCAGCGATTAAAATTCCGGTCAGAATGATTGGTTTTCGAAACACGCGAGCCTCTCTCTCCGCGCCATCAAAACTGATGAGCGTATGACTTGTGCTATGCGCGGGTGTCCTCACTGGGATTATAAACAGGCGGCTCGGCTATAATCCGGTCGGGACATCATGGAAGAGCACTTCAGCACCATCTGGCAACAGTGGCACAACAATCTGGTGGAATGGACGCGCGACAAGGCGCCCAAGCTGGCAGTCATTCTTGTACTGGCGTTCATCTTCGTGCGCCTGCTCGGCATCATCACAAATAAGGTTGTTGCTCTGGCGGAAAAAAACAGCAATCGCGGAGCGTTGCGCGCCCAGCAGGTGAAGACGGTGGCAGGGGTGATTCACAGCGCCGGCGTCTTCCTGATTGTGTTTTTTGCGTTCATGCAGGTGCTGGACGCGTTCAACTTTAATATTGCTCCCTTGCTGGCCAGCGCCGGCATCGCCGGACTGGCGATTGGCTTCGGCGCGCAAACCTTGGTCAAAGACGTGATCAACGGCTTCTTCATCCTGGCGGAAAACCAATTCGAAGTCGGCGACACCATCAAGGCATCCGGGGTCTCCGGCAGCGTGGAAGAGATCACTATGCGGCGCACCGTCCTGCGCGATTCTGACGGAACATTGCACATTGTTCCCAACGGATCCATTCAGCTTGTCAGCAACATGACGCGGGACTGGTCGCAAGTGACGCTCCATGTCTCAGTGGACTACAGTGAAAACAGCGATCGCATCGTCAGCCTGCTGAAAGAAGTGACTGAGTCGTTCTACAACGACAGTGCCTTCCGCCAGGACGTGGTGGCGGAGCCGCAGGTGCACGGCATTGAGCGCGTGCGCGGCATGGAAGTGGACTACCTGGTTACCGTGAAAGTGAGACCCGGCAAGCAGTACGGCGTGGCCCGCGAGATGCGCCGCCGCATCAAAACCTGTTTTGATGAGCAGAAAATCAAAGCCGGAGCGCCGGCCCAGGTGTACATCGGACAGATGCCGGGCTAGCGTAAACCCACACCTTTGAAACACAGAGGAACGGAGGCAACAGAGGAATTTGATTTCAGCTCTGGCAAAAAGCAAATCTGGGTACTGCCTTAGATTCTGGTGTGGCCGGGGCTGAATGCCAATTGCTATTTGCCAGTTGCTAGTTGCTGAAGTTTTAATACACGTTTCTCCTTTTGACAAAAGCACACAGAGGAATTGCATGGACTTAGGACTAAAAGGACGCGGCGTAATCGTTGCCGCATCGAGTGAAGGGATCGGCAAAGCCACAGCGGAGGCGTTTGCCCGTGAGGGCGCGCAGGTAGCCATGTGCGCGCGAACAGAAAAAACTCTGCGCGAAGCCGCGGACAAAATTCGCAAGGAGACCGGAGCGGAAGTTTACGCCGAGCCCCTTGATGTTACTGATCCCTCTGCAGTGCAGCAGTTTTCAGAGAACGTGGCCAAGCAGTTTGGGCGCATTGACGTGTGCGTCACCAATGCGGGCGGCCCTCCAGCAAAGAACTTCCTTTCCGTCTCGCTCGACGAGTGGCGCAAAGCCGTGGACATGAACTTTATGAGCGTGGTCCATTTTGCCCGGGCTGTGATTCCCTATATGCAGCGGCATCGTTGGGGGCGGATCATCACTATAACTTCGGTCACCGTCAAACAGCCGGTGGATTCGCTGGTCATGTCTAACGCTGTCCGCGCGGGCGTGGTGGGACTGGTCAAGAGCCTCTCCAATGAGTTCGGGAAAGACGGAATCACGGTCAACAACGTAGCCCCAGGGTACACCGCAACGGAGCGGTTGAAGGAGCTGGCCGGTGTGCGGGCGCTGGCCGCAGGCACATCACCGGAAAAGATCTACGAACAATGGGCCGCAGACGCGCCGTTAAAACGAGTTGGTGAGCCGGCGGAAATTGCAGACACCATCGTCTGGCTAGGGTCTCAAAGGGCCTCCTATATCACGGGCCAGACGGTTCTGGCCGATGGCGGCATTTATCACGGGCTCTAATATGCGGAAAACAGCCTGAATGCCCTGCTTTTTGTGCGAAACCAGGGCCGAAGTGTCCCAAAACGGTGCGGATGTAAGCGCAACCGTGGCCCTCTAAAAAGCATCGCCGGGAACATCTACGAGGGCGAAAAAAAGCATCCTATCTGCGGATGCTTTTGCTGGCCATATCATTCGTCATCGCCGCCCTCGGGTGCGGGATCTGGTATTGGTTTGCACGGCGTTATAGCCGTCGCCGCGCGGCAGAAGTTGCACGCTGGATTGAATCCGCGCTGGCCGGAGAAGGGCGGGTAACCGGCATCCGCTGGCTAACAGCCTCAA
This sequence comes from Candidatus Angelobacter sp., assembly GCA_035252525.1. Lineage (GTDB taxonomy): Bacteria > Acidobacteriota > Terriglobia > Terriglobales > Acidobacteriaceae > Angelobacter. Next base: position 10,440 of record DATFDA010000239.1, read on the forward strand.
GGTTCCAATTGCCTTTGCGACTGGCCCAGGGAATGTTCCGGCGCGCCAGCATGCTGGTGGAAATGTCGCCTTGCGAGTTTCCTCTGCATTGGCTGCTGGGAAAGATCAATTCCAAGCCGGAAATCCTTACCTTCCAGGCTGATCTCGATATGCCTCCGGTCTTCTCCATGCACGTACAGAATTTCCGCTGGTTCGCCCGCAGCAGCAGAAAGACGCCACGGCGCAACAGCGGCTGGGTCTTCGAGCGTACGACGCCTCTGGTCGTCAGCACGCGTTCGAATTGGCAGAAAGAAGTTTCCTCCGCCATTGGATCCCTGGCCCAGGGGCGCAGCCATGATTTCCTCAGCATCACTTTCCAGCGCCGTTCACCCCATTTCTGCGTGACTCTACCGCTTGAGGCCATCGCGCCCGAATCCCCGACCCGGACCTGCATCTTTGAGAGTATGCGCGAACTGGCCAGCAACTCCTCCGCCAGTTTGTTCTAGCTTTGGAAGCGCCTCATCTTAACAAGGTCTGAACCAGTACACTCAGCAGCAGCGGCACGGGCATAAGCACGATTCCCACCTTCAGGAACTCCATGGCCGTTATGTCAACATTTTCCCGCCGCAGCGCGATCAACCACAATATTGTCGCCAGCGATCCGGTCACTGAAAGATTCGGCCCAAGATCCACGCCCAACAGAACCGCATGACTCAGGCCGACATTGCCGAGATGCTGTAAAGCCGCCCCGCTGGCCAGAGCTACGGGAAGATTGTTCATCAGGTTGGAAACGGCCGCCACACCGAACGCGGAACTCAGACCGGCTACCGCCGGTGACTTGGGCAGAAGCCATGCGATTGCCGCTTCCCCAATCTGAAGCAGCCCTGCCTGGCTCAAGGCTTCAACGATCACAAAAAGTCCGGCCACAAGGAACAGAACACTCCAGGTCACGTCTCTGGCGACCTTCATTGGAACAGCTCTGTCCTTCAATGCCACAAACAGAACAGTAGCCACACCCGCCAGTGCAGTAGGCATTCCCAGATCTGCGCCGTATGCCGATCGAGCAATCAAGGCAATGGCGGAAAGGACCAGCCCGGCGATTGCGAGGCGACCTCGAGAACTCAGCTCAACCGGAATGCTTTGCACCTCGAAATGCTGTTGCAGGTCGCGTCGAGACAGGAAGCGCAGCAAAAAGTAGGTGGCCACGATTGCGACCAGCGACGGCGCGAGAAAAATTCTTACCCAAACGGCCAGAGGCGGCAATTGCCGTCCATAGATCACGATGTTAGCTGGATTGGAGATGGGCAGAAGGAAGCTTGCTGCATTGGCAATGAACGCGCAGGTGAAAAGATAAGGTTTGGGCGGAACCTGGGCGCGCCGAACGGTCGCCAGCACAGCCGGTGTAAGCACCACAGCGGTTGCGTCATTGGAGAGCAATGCCGTAACCACGGTTCCTGTGAGGTAAATAAGGAGGAAGAGCTTCGCGGGTGAGCCACCGGCGTGTCGCATGGCCAGGTCGGCAACCCAATCAAATACGCCTTCATCCCGCGCCAATTCAGCCAATACCATCATGCCGAACAGAAACAGGTAAACGTCCACGCCCTTGAGCACGGCGTTCAGGGCTGCGGCGGACGGAAGCAGTCTTGTCAGCACCAGCACGACAGCTCCGCTGCAAATCCAGACATATTCCGGAATACCGCGCGGACGCAGCAGCATGCAGATGATGCTAGCCAGTGTTATGAGCCAGATAGCCAGGCTATGGAAGTGCAAGAAGGCGCGATTCTCCCGCAATCAAGTTATCACGGAGACTGTGAATTGCATGAGGGAGGAGACAAGGCATTAAACATCAAAAACGCGGTAGGGCTTGCCGCCGTTGTGCGCGAGCAAAAGAGAAAGCGCCACATTATGGACGGGCACGCCTGCTGTGGTCTTACCATCCGGCTTGCCATGATGAGCGTGGCCGTGCACGGCCAGGACCGCGCCGTGGCGATCAATCACTTCGGAAAGCCGTGAACTGCCCAGGTAAGGCCAGATTTCCATGGGCTCTCCGTTCACCGTCTCTGAGATTGGCGCATAGTGGGTGACAATTACAATCTTTGGAGTTCGCAGCATAGACAGAGCGCGCTCAAGTTTCATGGTTTCGTCGATGGATGCTTGAACGAACGCTTTAATCTCCCTCTCCCCGAAAGCGGTCAGCACGCCGCGGCCAAAACCGCCGATAAAGCCTTTTGCGCCGGCAAAACCCACGCCATCGCGCTCATAGCTGCTGCCATCCAGCACTTTGATTCCTTCCGCCGTCATGAGCCGCATGAGTTCCTGTTCCTGGTTGGACTCATAATCATGATTTCCCAACACCGCTACAATGGGAATGCGGAGGCGGACCAGCGCATTCAGCAGCGAATGCATCTCTTCCGGCTTGCCGTAGTTGGTAAGATCGCCGGCAATCACCAGCACGTCCGCTTCATCGCGCACTCGTGCAAGCGGTTCGCGAATGCGGTCGTAACTCTGGGGAGAAAAATGAATGTCGGCAGTCGCTGCGATTCTCATGCTGTCATGCTCATGCGGCTTCCTCTGATTCGGGCTTGATGCTCACGGCCTTCCAGCGGTGCTCATCCAGGATGTTGCGCTTGCCCCACTCCATTACATCGATGGCGAACATTTTTTCATCAATCAGGCTGCCGCGAAACTCAATCGCTTTATTTGGATGCTTTAATTCGACTTTGAAGCGGTGGAGCAACTCCTCCCAGATCTGCTGCGGGACATAGTCCGTGTGGGCGGGATAAATGTACTGGTAGAGCACCAGGCACCAGAGCAGCATCTGCCAGTGCTCTCCCATCAGATTCATCAAGCGCTGCCAGTCAAATTTGCCCCGCGTCCCGTAGATCACATGGCAGATATCCGCTCCGTCAAATCGTTCCCGGCGGGTAACGAAAACTTTGGAGGCAATCAGTTCTTCCGGCGCCAGCACGCGGACAGACAGCCCAAAGATATGCGAGCGGCTGGCTCGCCTGATCCAGGAGTAGTCCACCCGTACCACGCCGTTGCTCATGCCCGTGATGAAGTCGACAAAAAAGCCGTTTCTGTGCGCCTTGGCCAACCAGATAGGGTCGAGCACCTCAGTCTGAAACCGGTCTTTCTCCAGTACCTTCAACGCGCGCCCAACTTCTTCCGCGGGAAGAAAGAAGTCGAGATCTTTGGTGTCGCGCCAGATCCCGGTATGCTCATGCAGCGCGAACGCGCCTGAGATCACAAACGGCACTCGGTTGGCTTCCATCAACTGGATCACTTCACGAAAAAGTGATTCCTGCTCTGCCGCAAAGCAAGGCGGCTGAGAAGAACTTACCGGTAGCGGTTTGTCCTGCTCATTTGACATCCCTCCTTAGATGGCGAAAGTTTGCTTGCATGTTGTTGATGTGCGCGAAAATGCAAGCAGTCCTGCAACTCTGTTACAACAGGGTCACCGGTAGCATCTAAACGGAAGAGCGACCGGCAGCATAAAAGCGCGATCACCTTCAGCAGGAGCACGGTTTGGCAAAACAAGAATCCATCATTGAGATTGAGGGCCGGCAGATCAAGCTCTCAAGCCTTGATAAAGTCCTTTATCCCAAGGCTGGATTTACCAAAGGACAAGTGATTGATTATTACGCGCGCATTGCGCCCGTGCTCATTCCTCACCTTGCGAGCCGGCCTCTCACGTTAAAGCGTTACCCCGAAGGCGTGGAAGGCTTCCATTTTTACGAGAAGAACTGCCCCGCGTACCGCCCCGAGTGGATGAAGACGGCCAAGATCTGGAGCCCCGGCAATAACCGGTTCATGTATTACTGCGTGGTAGAAGACCTGCCAACACTGATTTGGCTGGCCAATCTGGCTGATCTGGAATTGCACGTTTCCCTTTCGCGTGCTCCGGAAATGCAGCAGCCCACGGTGATTGTCTTTGACCTCGATCCCGGAGCGCCGGCCAACATTGTGCAGTGCTGCCAGGTAGCGGTCTGGGTGCGAGACATCTTTGGCCGATTCGGCCTGGAATCTTTTCCCAAGACCTCCGGCTCCAAGGGCCTGCAGGTCTACGTGCCGCTGAATTCAAAGGTCACCTATGACGAGACCAAACCGTTCGCCAGGGCCGTTGCCCGGCTTCTGGAAGACAGCCATCGTGATCTGGTGGTTTCAGATATGAAGAAGTCTCTGCGCTCCAACAAGGTGTTTGTCGACTGGAGCCAGAATGACGATTACAAGACCACCGTCTGCGTCTATTCCCTGAGGGCCAAAGACCAGCCCACAGTGTCCACGCCGGTTACATGGAAAGAAGTTGAGAATTGCCTGAAGAAAGGCGATCCTGAGCTGCTGGTATTCACCTCAGAGCAGGCGCTCAAGCGGGTGGAAAAATCCGGCGACCTGTTTGAGCCGGTCCTGAAGCTCAAACAAGAATTGCCCCAGCTTGAGGAACTCACAGCGCTGGGCGCACCAGCGGAAATGCCAGTGCGCCCAACCAAAGCCAGATCGGAAAGAGTAGCTGTAGCTGCCAAGTCGCGCGCCCGTTCACCGCGCAAACGTAAGTCAAGATAAGCCTGCTTCAGGCGGGAACGCCTTCCACAATCCATAGCGGCGATTTCATAGGCACAACGCGTGTAAGGCGCAGGTTGGCTTGAGAAAACAGTTCACGGAATTCCGCCTCAGTGCGCTCGCGGCCGCCGGGGAAAACAAACATTTCCAGATCGATAAATTTTCCCAGATGCGGTTCGTTACCCTCAGGCAGTACGCTTTCCACCAGCAGGATTTTCGCGCCCGGTTTGCCGGCCAGAGCTTTACGGCAATTCTTAAGGATGAGCACAGCTTTGTCGTTGTCCCAGTCATGAATGATGTGCTTCATGATGATGGCATCTGCGCCCGTGGGTAATTCGACAAAGAAATCCGCAGACTGGAAGGTACAGCGGTTCGCTACCGCCTGATTCGCCGGAACCTGCTTCGCCCCATCAATCACATGCTCCATATCAACCAGGATGCCGCGCATTTCCCGGTGCTTGTTCAGGATGGCCCGCAGCAGCGCTCCGTGCCCTCCGGCCACATCCATGAGCGTGTGAATGCCCGCGAAATCATACGCCTCCAGCAGTGCAGGAGTGACCATCTCACTCATGCACGTCATGGCATTGTTGAACAGCTCTGAGATCTCGGGATGCTCCGGGAAGTATTCGAACACGGGCTTGCCGTGAACGTGATCGCAGGTGATTTCGCCCGTCTTCACCGAATGCAGAATTTCAGAGTAGGTGCGGAAATGGAATGGGCTGGTCATCCAAAGCGCCATGTTGCGGAATGAATTCGGCACATCAGAGCGGAGGCATTCCGCTGCCGGCGTCAGGGCAAACGTTCTCCCGGAAGTTTCAGTGAATACGCCAAGGCTGGCCAGCACGCGCAAAACCCGGTAAAGCCGGTCTTCATTCGCCCCGGCAGCAATAGCCAATTGCTGCACCGGTTTGGGGCCGTCGGCCAGCAGATCTGCAATTTTGAGTCTGGATGCTACTTGTATGCAGGCGGAAGCCATGTAACCGGTACTCAATTGTGCAATTAGTTCTGCCGGTTCAGGCTTGTGGGTCTTTTCCATGGTGGGAGCAGGCATAGGAACAACAGACATCGTCGACTTCTCCTAAAAGGGCTGTTATTTCGGTTATATACGATGGGAGCCGCTCTTCAGAACTAAAGAACCACTTTTTCCAAGCCCGCATCCGAGTCACGCCTGGATGCAAATGCTTGCAGCATCTCAGGTTCCGGTCTCATCCAGTCGGACGGAGATCCATCTGGATTATCTAACCCGCGCAGCGATGCTCTCCCAATGCTCGCTTTTTAAGACTAAGGCTTAACACCTAAATCATTGATTCTTAAGCACTTGGGATTAATACATTTAATGCCTCTTTCAAGAATTTCTAATCAGAGGAGGCGATGCTTGCACTCGAGGCTGACGTATCAGCAAGGGCATTGGTACGGTTTCCGGAGCAATACTCCTCCCCCCCGGCACGCCGCGACTCTCATCTTGCCGATACAGTTTCATTTTCATACCCGAAATTCAGGGGCAGCCCGTTTGATTGCCGTGCCGGCCATGAACCGGTCCGGTTCTTTTGCACGCCATACGAACAAGGAGCGCAGTCCATGAGTTTTATCTTTCTTCCGGGAGATTCATCAAAAGCCCGCGTGAGAGAAGCCGAAAATGCCCGGAAAAATCGGGCGGAGATCGTCAAAGCCTATTCTCACGGCCAGATTTCACGACGTGACCTCGTTAAATGGGGTCTGATCACCAGCGCAGGCGCACTGGCGCCCATCAGCGGTTTGAACCCATTCATTAAGAGCGCCTATGCGGACGGCAACACGATTCCCACCGGCGCACCACGCAGCCCGCTTTTTGGGGCGCAGGAATTTTCCCAGCCGATGCCACGCTTTGACGTGCTGCCGCGCGGCACAAACCCGCTTACAGGCGGGCTTGACCCGGTTCCCACGGCCGAATCAAACCAAACATTAATTCCCGTTGCCCCTGAGCTTGGCGGCGGCATGGGCCCGTGCGAAGGACGTCCTCCCGGGCCTATCTGGGCGCACCAGCAATTCAGCCAGTATCCGCCACAGGTTTGCGTGGAAGCCAGCCAGATGGGCGCGACCACCAACACGGTTTACAATCCCGGCGTTGATTCCAGCTTGAACTCAGGCATCAATCCTGCCGACTCAATTCCGCTGGTGTTCCACCCGGATATGCCAGTGCAGGACCCGAAATCGGTTTGGACTTTCAACGGCACCATTCCTCCCAAGCTAGTCCAGGGACGTTATGGCGAGCCCATCCTGTTCCGCCATCACAACAAGCTGCCTGCTGACGTCACGCAGAACAACGGCTTCGGACGGCACACAATTTCCACGCACGAACACAACGGTCACCACGGAGCGGAGAATGACGGCTTTACCGGCGCATTCTTCTTCCCCGGCCAGTTCTATGATTATCATTGGCCCATTGTTTTAGCCGGCTGCACCAGCATGAACCTTGATGCAACCGATCCGCGCGCCGGCAGTCCTGCGGACAGCGGCGGCATCAACAAGGTTGCTGGCGACTGGCATGAGACCATGTCAACCCACTGGTTCCACGATCACATGTTCAGCTTTACTTCGCAGAACGTGTACAAGGGCAATGCTGCAATGTTCAACATCTACAGCGCCCTGGATCGCGGCAATGAAGAAATTAATGACGGTGTAAACCTCCGGCTGCCCTCCGGCACGGCAAAATCCTGGGGCAACCTGGATTACGACGTGAACCTGATGCTGGCCGATAAAGCCTTCGACCAGAGCGGACAACTCTTCTTCGATATCTTTGATTTCGACGGGTTCCTGGGCGACGTAATGACGGTGAACCTGGCCTACAAACCGTACTTTGAAGTGGAGCGCCGCAAGTATCGTTTCCGTATCTTGAACGCCAGCGTTTCCCGCTTCTTCAAAGTCGGGTTGAGCGACGGCTCGCCGATGATCCAGATTGCCAACGACGGCAACCTGTTTCCCAGCCCCATTTCTCTCACGCAGCTTGATGAGCAGGGCATCGCGGAGCGGTATGACATCGTCATTGACTTCTCCCGCTACGGCATTGGGGACAAAGTCTGGATGGTGAACTTGTGCGAACACCAGGACGGTAAAAAGCCTGCCGCAGACCTGACTCTGGCGCAAGCCTTGTCAGGACAGTCGGCTGATCCGTGTGTGGGCAAGTTCCTTGAGTTCCGCATTGTTCGCGATCCGGCGAAGCCTGACGTTAGCCTGGTGCCGGATATCATGATCCCCAACCCGGATCTTTCCGCAGTTCCGATTTCAGCGCAGCGCGTGTTTGAATTCGGCTCCGGTGCGTCGCAAACCATTAACAATTCCGATACCTCATTTACCGGCCCTTGGGGCATTGCAACCAATGGTGGCCAGATGCTGAACGCCAGCTTTGGTCGCGTCTCTGCGGCGCCGAAGTACGGCACCCGCGAAGTTTGGACGCTCATCAATGGTGGCGGCGGTTGGGACCACCCAGTCCACATCCACTTTGAAGAAGGCCAGGTTCTGGCCCGCAACGGCAGCGCCGCCAATGTGCCTGCATGGGAGAAAGGCCGCAAGGACGTGTATCGCCTGCGTCCGGGCGGAAGCATCACGCTGACCATGCAGTTCCGTGATTGGGGCGGGATGTTCATGGAACATTGCCATAACACGGTGCACGAAGATAACGCCATGTTGCTGCGTTGGGAAATCAATGGTGGCGGCGCTCCGTTCCTCGCGCCCCTGCCAACACCAATCTGCACTCCGCAGGGCGTCACATTCATTCCTCCTGACGAGGTTCTT
>DATFDA010000240.1:0-5857 GCA_035252525.1 Candidatus Angelobacter sp.
GATTATACGAAGAGTACGCCTCAGCCTCTCATGGCCTGAATGTTACGTGCGTGCACACACGCCGCATCACTCATGCTCGGCTGGGATTTACTTCTCCTCATCATCCGGTACGCCCAGTTTTCCCAGACGGTAACGCAAGGCGTTGCGGGAGAGTCCAAGCAGGCGGGCAGCCTGGCTCTTATTGCCGTTGGCGCGACGCAATGCCTCGCGGATCATCTCATCTTCCCACTGCTCCAGCGTCATCCCTTCGGGCAGAAACGGGACGCCCGCATTGGTTGAAGCCGGCGCGGCGCCGCGTGCGGGCGTGTCCAGATGGATGTCAGCGACGTCGAGCAACGTGCCTGATGACAAGGCGACCGCGCGCTCAATCGTGTTCTCCAACTGCCGCACATTCCCCGGCCAGTGGTAACTCATCAAGATCGACAATGCTTCCGGTGTAATCCCGTTGATCTCTCGTTCGCTGTCGCGTACGAAGCGGGCAAGGAAGTGGGTTACCAGATCCGGTATGTCCTCCTTGTGCTCGCGCAATGGGGGAATATCAATGGGAACCACGTTCAAACGATAGTAGAGGTCCTCGCGGAACGTTCCCTGCTCCAGCGCGGCCCGTAAGTCACGATTGGTGGCAGCAAGCAGCCGCACATCTACCTTAAGCGTTTTAGTGCTGCCCAGGCGCTCAAATTCTCGCTCCTGCAGCACTCGCAGGAGCTTCACCTGGATGAGCGCCGGCACGTCGCCAATCTCGTCAAGAAAGAGTGTCCCCTTGTCTGCCAGTTCAAACTTTCCCGGCTTGCTGGCCAGGGCCCCGGTAAATGCGCCTTTTTCGAATCCGAAAAGTTCGCTCTCAAAAAGAGTGTCTGGAATCGCCGTGCTATTCACCTTGATAAACGGGCCAGCTGCCCGACGAGAGTTCTGATGAATGGCCCGCGCGATCAGGTCCTTGCCCACGCCGCTCTCTCCGCCCAGCAGCACCGTGGAATTGGTGGCGGCCACGCGAGCCACCAGCGCCAGCACCTCCTGCATCTTTGCGCTTCTGGCGATGACGTTTTGAAATTGGTAGCGCTTGCCCAGAGCTTCCCGAAGTGTGCGGTTTTCATCCCGCACTTTCTGAACGTCCAGTTCCTTCTTAACGACCAGCTTCATCTCCGCCATGGTGAACGGCTTCAGGACGTAGTCGCTGGCGCCCGCCTTCATCGCCTCTACCGCCGTTTCAACGCTGCCATACGCAGTCATCACCACCACGGGGACTGAAGCATTCAATTCCTTGGTTTCCTGAAGGAACTCAAGACCGTTCATTCCTGGCAGCTTCAGGTCCGTCAACACCAGATCAATGCTGTCCTTGCGCAGCAATTTAATTCCCGTCTCAGCATCTTCAGCAGCATGAACTGTGTGGCCTTCTTCGCCCAGGCTGATCTCCAGCAGCCGTCGCATGCGAGGCTCGTCTTCAACAATCAGGATATTTGCCATAGTTATCAGGAACGGTGGTCCATCTCAGCCGGCAACGTCACGCGAAAGCAGGCGCCCCCTTCAGGAGAATTCACCAGCTTCACCTTTCCGCCGTGAGCATCAACAATTTTTGATACGATCGCCAAACCTAAACCCACGCCGGACTTTTTAGTCGTGAAGAAAGGATTGAATACCTGCTCCTTAAGTTCTTCAGGTATGCCTGGCCCTGTATCCGCAATATCGACAGCCACTTCGCGTGCCCGCTCACCCGCAGCTCTCACAGCCTCAGCTCGAATCGTAAGTTCACCGCCCTCGCTCATTGCCTCACAGCCATTCGAGATCAAGTTTGTGAACACCTGCTCGCAGAGTTCACTGTCAATCATCGCTCTCGGCAGTGAAGGCGCATATTCTTTCTTGATCTTGATTCCCGCGCTCGTGCCCTGATCGGCAACTGTCTTCAGGCATTTCTCCAGCAGTTCCGGCAAGTTTTCCGGCTTAACATTCAGTTGCGATGGTCTTGCAAAATCCAGGAACCGGCTCACCAGCGCGCTCAAGCGGTTCACATCAGTGTAAATATATCCGGAAAGCTCTTTGGCCAGTTCATCTCCTCCTCTCAGCTTTTGGCGAAGGATTTCGGCTGAGCCTTTGATCACGCCCAAAGGATTGCGAATTTCGTGTGCCAGACCGGCCGAGAGCTGCCCCAGGGCAGCCAGCCGTTCGGCACGCCGCGCTTCTTCCTGCGCCTGGCGCAGGTTGCGGTTGGCTTCCGCCAAATTTTGCGAAAGCACTTGATATCGCCGCACCTGCACCCTGGACTCCATCACAAAACGATTTACCGTCATGGCCACAAGAAAAAAGAACAGGTTGCGAAGCAATAATTCACTCAGGCCCTGCCAGCCCAGAACGAACTCCCGCGACGCCGGAATCAGATAGGCGCAGTAGGCGGCTGATGTTGCAGCCGTCCAGAGCAGCGTTCCGAGCGGACTGAAATAAATGGCTGCGGTTGTAACCGGCACGAAAAACACCGGCCAATAGCTGCTCTGGATGGGGACAACGTCGCGCGTATGGTTGATGAGCACAGTGGCCAGAGCCAGCTTGATCAAAACTGCCAGCATGGGGCCCGCCCGTTCACCGCAACCGCGTATAAATCTTTTCTCAACGAGCTGAAACACCCCCAGCACCAGCAGAATCACCTGCTTGTGCGGCTCATTGATGGGCGGAAGAATCGCCAGACCAGCTAAAAACAAAAGCCAGAGCAGGTCATGCCAGAGCGGCGTCGCGCGTTCTTCTGCCATAGACGATTGCGATGAATGTATCACACCAGCTAAAAGCAAAAGACTGGAGTACCATCCGGCTCGGTCTTCACTTCAAGAGCATGACTTGCAAAGTTTCAAGCAGGCTTGTGGCCGTCCAGAATGGACCTGATCTTTACACCCAGGGATTGCAGCGTAAATGGCTTCTGCAAAAAAGCAGTGGTGGCAAGAAAACCGTGCTGGTGTACAGCATCATCGGCATGCCCGGAAATCACAAGAACGCCGGTCTCCGGGCGGGCTTCTTTCATCTGCTCCACCAGCACGCGCCCGCTGCCGCCGGGCATTACGATGTCGGTTACCAGGAGCGAGATTCTATCTTCAAAGTGGCGCGCCACTTCCATGGCTTCATCTGCCGCGCGAGCTTTCAACACCTTGTAGCCACATTCCTGCAGGTATTCGGCCGCGGCATTACTGAGCTCTTCCTCATCATCCACAAGCAGGATGGTTTCTGCGCCCCTGACGTTGGTCATCCCATTGCCGGCAGGTTTCACCCTTCGCTCCGGCGCGCCTGCCACTCGCGGCAGGTAAACACTGAATTTCGTTCCTTTTTGTGGAGCGGATTCCACCACCACGTATCCGCCGGCCTGCTTCACAATGCCGGCAACAGTTGAAAGTCCCAGCCCGGAGCCTGTCTTTTTGGTGGTGAAGAATGGATCGAAGATGCGTTCCTGGACTGCCGGATCGATCCCAGTTCCCGTGTCGCCCACCGAAAGATGCACATAGGAGCCGGGCGGCACTTGCTCTGGCAGGTCAGAACCGTCAGCCTTGTCCAGCGTGATGGTTAGTGTGCCGCCAAAAGGCATAGCTTCATGAGCATTGGTGGCCAGGTTCAAAAGCACCTGCTCCATCTGGCCCTGGTCGGCGTAAACCGTTCCGGCAGCTTTACTGGAAAGAATCGCAATCTGAGTTTCCGGTCCCATCAGGCAGGTAATCATGCTGCTTATATCGCGGATCACATCTGCTAGATTCAGCAGCGTGGGAGCAACTACCTGTTTCCTCCCAAAAGCCAGCAATTGCTTAGTGAGAGAGGAGGCTTTAGTTGTGGCAGTAAGGATCTTTGTGGCCTTGTTGCGCACGCTCTCATCCTGCCCCCGAAGCTCAAGCAATTCTGCATGACCGCTGATGACTCCCAGGATGTTGTTGAAGTCGTGCGCTACGCTTCCGGCAAGCCGTCCCACCGCTTCCATCTTTTGCGACACACGGAGCTGATCTTCCAGCCGTTGCTGCTCCGTGATATCACGCATCACGCCAAGATGACGGCCCGGCAGAATGTTCGCTCTGAAACAGTAGTCAACCATACGTTCCGTCCCGTCGGGGCGACGGACGTTGAACTGTCCACGCCCGCTTTGCGAGATACGCATCCGTTCCATCTCACGATCAAAACCTTCCCCGGCAAACTTATGAATCGTGCTGCCGATGAGATCGGAGCGAGGCGCCGCCAGCAAGGCCGCAGCAGCCTCATTGGCTTCCACAAACCGGCCCCTCTCATCAAAAATCACGATTGCATCCAGCGAATTTTCAAAAATGGCGCGTACGGTAGCCTCACTTTTTCGCAACGCTTCTTCTGACATTTTTCTTTCTACGGCGTAGCGAATCGCCCGCAACAGAAGCTTGCCGTCGAACGAACCCTTCACCAGATAATCCTGGCCACCCTCGCGCACGGTCCTGTTGGCGAGTTCTTCATCATCAGATCCGCTTAAAACAAGAATGGCAGTGCCGGGAGCAGCCCGCCTTACCCGGTCAAAAGTTTCGTATCCGGAGCTGTCGCCCAGGTTCAGATCCAGCAAGATCACATCCATCTCCTCGTCGGAGATCCTTACCAGAGCCTCATTCAGGTTTCGCGTGTGGATGCATTCGGTGGCCTGTGGGGAATTTCTCAGGAGGCCGGAGACCAGATGCGCGTCTACCGAGTTGTCTTCCACCAGCAGGATCCTCAGCAGCTTCCCGTGTTGGCTGTCTGCGAGAGCTGTCGCCATATCCTTCAAATCTCTCCTGCTTTGTTGGCCCGGGCCTCGCCGCTTGAGACCATGGCTTCCAGCAACCGCACCAGAGAGTTAATCTCCATCTTGACCCTTTCAACGGAAGAGGTGGCATTCTTCAGGAAGTTGCCGGCGGCCAGATTTTCCAGGTCTGCTGCTGCATGGGAAGCCATGGGAGCGGAGAACTGGAGCAGCGACCCTTTCAGTTTATGACTGGCTTTGCGCAGACCATCTGCATTTCCGTCCCGGACAGCCGCGTCAATCTGAAGCAGCAACTCTGGATATTCCGCCACAAAAATCTGCACCAACTCAGAGAGGAGTTGCATGTCCCCTCCCACTCTTTTCCAGAGCGCGGAAGGATCGAATCTTTCGCTGGCTAGACTTTCCCACATGGCTTTCAACCTGCGGCCATTCCTGAGATTATCTCCCGATTTCCCCAGCACGCGGCTTCTTTTTGTCACCAAAGTTGGCTTTTACACCGGCTGCGAAAACGGTTCAGGGCTGCTAAAATCGAAGGCAGACGTCAGGAATAGGTGCTAGAATCCGAGTTTTCAGGTAAGCGGGTTGAAGCGTCAAAAGTAAGGTCGAGAGCTTGAGCTAAGTCTAAGGACCTCAAGCCGCAGACAGGCAGTCCTAAGCGGGAGTAATTCAGTGGTAGAATGCCAGCTTCCCAAGCTGGACGTCGCGGGTTCGATCCCCGTCTCCCGCTCCATCAATCCTTAAGTCCCCGCACGTATCAGATGGAGAAAACCTGCACTCAGATCCAGCGAGCCATTTTTATTCCTTTTGTAATGTATAACTGCCTGATCTTGATGCCGGAACCAGATGCCATCCGGCCGTTAAATCGAGAGTCCAGCCCGGCCCATGGAGATGCGGGCCCTTGGTATCTGCCGGCGCTGCAACCGTTGCGCTGCTAAAATCGGCAGGAACCAGAGCGCCATCCTTCACATCAAGAACACCCCAGGAATCGCTGGCATGAAACGTAGGGTAGACCGTACCTGCATTGCCAAGGAAAATCAGAGTGCTGGGGTTGAAACTGAACTTGAATGCTCTCGACTTTGGCAGCGTTAGAGTGGGGCCGTCCACCAGGAGTGCGCGGTACCGGGCCTTCACTGCCTCCAG
>DATFDA010000241.1:0-5201 GCA_035252525.1 Candidatus Angelobacter sp.
CCCTGCGCCATCCAGGACCGATTGCATCAGCCTCACTTCAGCCGGCGAATCATCAACGATAAGAATTTTCTTCAAGAGCTGACAAACCTGTGCGTGGAAATATCCGATGAGATAAGTGCAATCAACGGGCCAACGCCAAAATCGGCTCGGCGTTAGGTATCCTGCTTTTTATCAGGTACTTAGACAGCTATCGTTCATTCATCGCAGGGCCGCAGGAGGGGAGTGAGACAGCGAACGTCTCACAGTGAGACATGCCCAGGCTCAGACAGAGAGTTTTTCACCTTCGTCAATCAAAGCGAGCAGGCGCTTGGTTGTTGCGGCCAAATTAACCGCAGCATCGATATTATTTGCTTCTTTCGCCACTGCAACCTGTTGTTCCATCTCCATGACTTGAGTGCGCGCCAGCTTCAAAGCGACATCCATGGCCGTGGGCTCGCCCTTGCGTTGGCGTTCCATGCAGACATGAAGTATGGTGCGCGCTGCCACGGTCCTCTGCAGTGCGCTCGCCATCTCACTCTGGGCGCCGGTAAAAGCCTCTGCTTCCCAGGTGGCAATCAGCAACTTGCAGCCGGCCAGCGTAATGGCTGAAACGCTGGGACTGTTTTTGGGTGGAACGGAGGCAAGCTGCGCCGTAATATCAGCAACACAACGTTGCAGATAATCATCGTCTTCAGAGGCTGGCTGCTCTGCTGCAACGTCTTCTTCTGTTTTGCCCGGCGCTGCATGATCTCCAGCGTGCATGAGCAGCGGATCAGTTCCACGGGATTGAGTCTTTGCGACTGGAACTGGCGTCTCAGCAAGCTTCACCGCCGGGATCGCTGCGTGTTCAATCACTTGTGGAACAGGCGCAGGCTGCATCGCAATAGGAACAGAACTTCTGGCAGGATCGCGCTGAACTGCGGTTACTTGTGCTGGAACGGTCACCAGTTCCTGCTGGGGCAACCCGTCCTTCGAACCCATCTGTGCTGCGGTGGCAGAACGAGCGAGATTCAACGTGTTCTGCAGGATGTGGCGCAGGAGGATCAGTTGCAAGAATGAAGAGCCGCCCGAATAAGGCGCGCGAAAGGGTGTTTTCCACTGGTGCACCACGTGACGGACCTGGTCCAGTGATTCGTTCTCGGTCAGCCCGGCCTCACGGCAATCAATGCTGCTGTAGCCCATTTGCTCAAGCTGGTTCACTGCTTCGCGGATGGCATGAAGGTCCAGATGCATGGCCTTGAAGAAGGCGCGCCGGGCGCGAAAGTTGAATCGGGTGAAGGCGACCAGTAAGCCAGGTTCGAAATACTGGTCGCCCACAGCGAGCTTCAACTCGCGAACCTCCAACAGAGCGCCGGAATTTTGCAGATCTTCAAGACTGTTGCAGTCGTTCAGGTTTTGCAGTTTGTCATCCAGGCCAGGCGCCCAGTCAGGATACCGTTCCGGGCAGGATCCCAGAACCGGCTCCAGCACGCCGGCCACTTCATCCAGAGTAAGCTGCTGCTCGGCAATACCTGGTGGTGCGCAATGAGCAAAATACTGGACGAGAAGAAAGTCGAGCTTTTCCTTGTCTGATTCAGTTTTTTGCTCGCGCTCCAGGTGGCGGACGATGAGGTAGCGCAGGTTTTCTTCGCTTTGCAGTGTGGTGCTTTGCAGCAACTGGCGCAACTGCCAGACCTGAATGTGCTGGTCCATGTGGTCGAACCACTGGCGCACGCGCTCCATGACGTCAGGCTCTGGCCGGTCAACCGTGTCTTCCAGCTCAGTACACGGGGCCATGCCGATTTCATACGTCGTGTCGAGCTCGGCGTAGATGCTGTGCAGGCGACGTGCAACTCGCCAGAAGCTGTTTACTTCCTCGACATTGAGTGTGGCTGTGGACATGTATCTCTCAAGAAACTAAGCCGGAAGTCCATTAGTTCGCTGTGTTGTGGCGCAAGGCAAACCTGTGCCTTGCTAAGTAATTAGAGACTCTAGAGCAAGAGTCACGCCAAACGGGAGATCACGTAAGTAGCTGATTCGGAAGTGTCGTTTGGAATCGAGGCCGGAAAGCTGTCTCAAGATGAAACCCAAGTCTCACGGGCATGGCGGCCCTGAACTCATCACCCTGGCACACCAGAATTGCTTACGAAGCCGCAGATGAACTGTTAGCCTCGCCAATTTTGTAGCGCTTGAGCTTGCGATAAAGCGTCGCCCGGCTGATGCCCAGCATCTTGCGCGCGCGAGATTTGTCGCCTTGCACCTGGATAAAGACCCGCTCGATGGTCGCGCGTTCCAACTCTTCAAGGTCGGTGGCAGAACCGGCCGGTTTTCCGGATTCGTTCACCCGA
This sequence comes from Candidatus Angelobacter sp., assembly GCA_035252525.1. GTDB lineage: Bacteria > Acidobacteriota > Terriglobia > Terriglobales > Acidobacteriaceae > Angelobacter. The sequence goes on from DATFDA010000241.1 coordinate 2,307, forward strand.
GCCTCCTCGACACCGGCAGAAAACTCAGGAGCATTTGCCTGCTCGCCACGCACCGCAGGTGGCAGGTCCTGCAATTCGATGCTGTCATGATCGCCCAGCGCTATAGCCCTCTCAATGCAATTTTCCAGTTCGCGCACATTGCCCGGCCAGTCATATTGCAGCATGGCCTTCATGGCGGGCGACGAGACGGTGATGCTTCTTCCCGAGGCCAGCTTGTCCAGAAAATAGTGGACTAAAGCGGCAATATCAGACTTGCGCTCGCGAAGCGCCGGCAGATGGAGAGTAACTACGTTAAGCCGGAAGTAAAGATCTTTGCGGAATTTTTCTTCCTTGTACGCGGTTTCCAGATCGCGATTGGTGGCCGCAATCACACGCACATCCACCTTGACTTTCTGGTTACTGCCGACTGGGCGGACCTCCTTCTCTTGCAGCACACGCAGCAGCTTGGCCTGCATCTCCATGGAAAGCTCGCCGATCTCATCCAGAAGAATGGTACCGCCATTGGCCGCCTGAAACAGGCCTTCTTTGGACCTGATTGCGCCGGTGAATGCGCCCTTCTCATAACCAAACAGTTCGCTTTCAATCAGCGTTGGAACCAGGGATCCTCAATCCACGGCGACAAACGGTCGCTTGGCATAAGAGCCGCGATAATGGATGGCGCGAGCAACCAGCTCTTTTCCGGTGCCGCTCTCGCCCGTGATCAGGACGGGCGTGCGGGTGTCCTTGAGACGGGCCACCATGCGCAAAAGATCCTGGATTTTGGAAGATGTGCCGACGATGCCGTGAAGTTCCATTTCCGCGGTCACACGGTCGCGCAGGAACTGGTTCTCGGCTACAAGGCTTACCTTCTCCTGCATGCGCTGAAGCAGAAGCTTCAGCTCCTCTACCCGAAATGGCTTGGTGATGTAGTCATAAGCGCCAAGCCGCATGGCCTGCACCGCGGTTTCAATGGAACCGTGGCCGGTCATGATGGCGACCTCGCAACGCGGAAACAGCTCTTTGAGTCGCGGGAGAAACTCAAGCCCGGTCATGTTGGGCATCATGAGGTCACAAAGAACAATGTCGGGTGCGGCCGTTTCCAGGCAGGCGAGTGCAGCTTCGGCGCCTTCCGCCTCGTGGCACTCAAATCTCAGCACAGTGCCCACAGTCATGCACAGCTTGCGAATGCTCTGGTGATCGTCAACGATCAGGAACCGGATTCTCAGGTCTTCAGTCATTTTTGTTGTGGCTTGCCAAAAAGTCTTTCCACTGTGGCAATGAGTTCCTGGACGCGAAATGGCTTTTCAATGTAAGGAACGCCGGTGCGGACCAGCGCCTTCATGGTGTCTTCATTCACCGTATCGCCGGTGATGAAGATGAGTCTGCTCTTCAGCTCAGGACGATGAGCAACAATCCACTCGTGCACATCAGCTCCGCTGGCGCCGCCCGGCGTCCGCATATCAGAGATGATTCCACCAAAGTGGCGTTGCTGGTCCTCCAGCACGCGAATGCCTTCCGCCGCGGAACTAGCAGCCGTACAGGAGTAGCCGCTTCTCTCCAGGGCCATGCGCATGAAATCCATAACGGAGCGCTCGTCCTCAATCAGCAGGAGCGGCTGCATCACCGTTGCGGTGGCGCTCTGGTTCATTGGCGCGCCCCGCTTACGCTGGTCATTAGTTTGAGGTCTGCTTTTGTGCGCACCGGCAGCCTGACGCTGAAAGTTGCTCCGGGTATGTCCTGATTGTTGGCGCAGAGGATTTCGCCTTCGTGCTCGCGGACGATGCCATAACAAATGCTTAAACCCAGCCCGGTTCCCTGACCCACTTCCTTGGTGGTAAAGAACGGATCAAAGATGCGCTCAGGATGGCGTATGCCTTCACCGTTATCGCGGAACAGCACCTCAACCCAATTGCCATCGTGGATGGTATCGATTTCAATAATGCCGGGTCTCTCAGTGGAGTGCACCGCGTCATAGGCATTGTTGAGGATGTTCAGGAAAACCTGCTGCAACTGATGGGAATCCCCAATGAGCGCCGGCAGATTTTCATCAAAATTCTCTACGATCTGCACACCGTGATTGGAGAAGTCATAAGCGCGCAAGGCAATTGTCTTGCGCAGGATGTCATTGATCTGCAGCCGCTGGCGTTGCGGCGGACGCTGGCGGGCAAAGCTGAGCAGGTTCTGCACAATTTCTTTAGTTCGCTGTGCTTCTTCCAGGATGACCTGCAAATCTTTGCGCGCGCTGCCGGGAACTTCCGGGTTTTCCATGAGCAGATCAGAAAATCCCATGATGGCCGTAAGCGGATTGTTCACTTCATGTGCCACGCCGGAAACAAGCTGTCCGACTGCTGCCATCTTTTCCGTGTGCATCAATTTGGCCTGAATCATGGAGGCATCAGTGATATCGGTCATCAGGACAACCACGCTGTTGACGTCGGATGCCTCGTCACGCATGGGACTCAAATTGACGGAGAATTTTCCCTGGGAGCCGTTGCCGCGCACGATCATCAGTTCCAGGTTGTCTGCTTGCATTCCGTGCAACGCAGTCTCAAATCCTTCGCGAAAGACCTGCTGGTGTGATGGTGAGATGATGCCATCCAGGCGGTGGCCAACCAGCTCATGCTGCTGAAAGTTTCCGCTTTCATAACAGCGCCGGTTGGCATAACTGATCAAGCCTGCGGTATCCGCCACCATGATCATGGTCTGGGTGTTGTTCAGGATCTTGCTGCTGAAATCCCGCTCCCGCTGGAGCTGCGCCTGGAAGTTCTTGACTTCTGTAATGTCGAGCAGCACGCCGCGGTACTGCAGAATACGGTCCTGCCCGTCGCGCACCACAAAGGCGTTCTCAAGGGCGTGGATGATGGAACCGTCACAGCGCCGCAAAGTAATTTCAAAGTTGCGAACGCTCCCCTGTTC
>DATFDA010000242.1:0-2889 GCA_035252525.1 Candidatus Angelobacter sp.
TGCTCGTGGCCTCCAGGTCGCCGTGGAACTGCTTGTCGATGGACATGCGGCCCAGCGTAGCTCCCTCTGCCTTTTCAGGCTCGCCTTGAGGGACAACTTTCACTTCAAAGCTGCCTTTGGCATGTTCCATCGCTGGCTCCTTCATGGATTTGTCCTGCGCAGGTGAAAAGGCCATAGCCCATGCCATGCATCCGCAAAAGGCGGCGACGACAAAACCGGGAAATGCCAAGCCAATGCCGCGAAAGCTGTTCTTCATGGAATGCTCTCCCAATCCGGAGGTTGAACTGATGGGACTCTACCTACGGCTTTTTGACTGCCGTCACCGGCGCGGGAATCAACTGCTCCAGCGGAACAAATTCCGTGGGATAAATGCCGGTGTAGCAGGAGGTGCAGTAGGTAGTCTTCTCGCCCTCTGCGCATGCCTTTTTGAGACCATCCAGCGAAAGATAAGCCAGCGAATCTGCGCCAATATAATTGCGGATATCCTCAATGCTCTTGTTGGCGGCGATGAGCTGGTTCTTGGAGGGCGTATCCACGCCGTAATAGCATGGCGAAATGGTAGGCGGACAGGAGATGCGGAAATGCACCTCTTTGGCCCCGGCATCGCGAACCAGGCGCACGATTTTCCGGCTGGTGGTGCCGCGAACAATGGAGTCATCAATCAGCACAACGATTTTCCCCGCAAGCAGGCTGCGTACCGGGTTGAGCTTGAGCTTGACGCCGAAGTCGCGCACGCGCTGCTCCGGCTCGATAAAGGTGCGGCCAACATAATGGTTGCGAATCAACCCGAAGCGAAACGGAATTCCAGCCTCAGCAGAGTAGCCCAGTGCTGCCGTCACACCTGAATCGGGGACCGGGACAACAACATCCGCCTGGACTGAAGCCTCCCTGGCCAGTTGCCGTCCCATGGCTTCGCGGCTGGTCTGTACCGGCCGTCCGAAAACCGTGGAATCCGGACGTGAGAAGTAGACGTGCTCAAAAATGCAACTGGCCTGCTTCACTTTCTCGGTGGCAAACGTGCGCGATGAGACTCCTTCCGGTCCTACCACCACCATCTCTCCGGGCTTTACGTCCCGCTCATAAATCGCGCCGATCAGATCAAAAGCGCAGGTTTCTGAGGCAAATACAATCGTGTCCCGCTCTGAGCCGGCCCCGTTCGGGATTCGCCCCATGGACAAAGGACGGAAACCGCGAGGATCGCGTATAGCAAAGACACGGTCACGCGTCATCATCACCAGAGAGAACGCGCCTTCAATCTGGCGCAGTGCGTCGCATACAGCTTCTGGCAGAGTTTGCTCGCGCGATTGCGCGATCAGGTGAACAATGACTTCAGTGTCGCTCGTGGTCTGAAAGATGGAGCCCTGCGCTTCCAGCCGGCTGCGGATTTCCCAGGCATTCACCAGATTGCCGTTATGAGCCAGGGCAATCATGCCTTTGTTGCAGTCAACCATGATGGGCTGGGCATTGAGAACAGCCGAATCTCCTGAAGTTGAGTAACGCGTATGCCCGATGGCAATATTGCCGGGAAGACGGCCTAGAGCCTCTTCAGTGAAAATATCAGCCACCAGGCCCATGGCTTTGTGCATGTGCAGGCGCGCGCCGTCAGAAGAAACGATGCCTGCCGATTCCTGGCCGCGATGCTGCAACTGGTGCAGACCGAGGTAGGCGAGCGTGGACGCTTCGGCGTGAGTATGTACCGCTACGACGCCACATTCGTCTTTAAACTTGTCGCTGCGCTCCAAACCGCTCGTCATTTGTTCCTCTCGAAAATTGCTTATGCACCTGTTACACGCCGCTCGCCGACCGAACGGGGCTCGCGGCTTTACTTCTGTCGCTGCGCTCCACACCGCTGGAGACCCGCTCTCAACTGAAATCCGTTATGCGCCTGTGACAAGAGGCTCGGCGCGTTAGTCAGGCCATCGCACTAACACCTTTTGCCGCTTCAATCGGCCACTGGTCAACTTTGGCTAACTGCTTACTAGTTGCTTTTTTCAGCTTTTCTGCAGCGTCTCCGGAACCAGATGCTCCCTGGTTTCGGCATGCAGAGCCCGGACCAAAGCTGTGTCCCAGACCTGCCGCAGCTCTGAAACTGCCGCGGACACCACAACATCGCCATCAATCTGAATTTCTAGATTTTCCGGAACTGTGTGGCCGATCCGGACCGCCTGCAGACCCCATTGTAGCGCTGTTCTTTTGATGTTCTCAGCCTTTTTCTGGTCGCAGGTAATCAGCACCCGGCACGCATCTTCACTAAATAAAAGAACTTCTGGGAGCGATCCGTTGGAAGTAAGGTTTACCTTGGCGCCTACCTTTAGAGGGAAGGCGCTTTCCGCCAAGGCCACGGCCAGACCGCCATCAGAAATGTCATGGGCGGACACGATGGCTCCGGTCTGGATCAGATCCCGCAAGCATTTTTGGAGGGCCGCTTCCAGTTTGAGATCGAGCGCCGGCGGAACTCCCCAGACTTCTCCCAGGACCTCCTTCGCGTACTCTGAAGAGCCGAATTCAGCCTCCGCGCGGCCGGGATCAGTAGCCCCCGGTGCACAGAGGAGAAGGATTTCATGGTCCGGATGGCGGAAGTGGAAGGTCATGGCCTGCTCCACATTTTCAAGAATGCCGACCACGCCAACCACAGGGGTGGGATAGATTCCCTCGCCAAGGGTTTCATTGTAGAGGCTGACGTTACCGCCAGTAATGGGCGTATTCAGGGCGGAGCAGGCCTCGGTCAGGCCGTCAATCACCTCAGAGAATTGCCACATGATCTGCGGTTTTTCTGGATTGCCAAAATTGAGGCAATTAGTGGCAGCAACCGGCGTTGCCCCGGTGCAGGACACATTGCGCGCAGCCTCCGCCACCGCGTGCTTCGCGCCCAGTTTCGGCGCCAGCCAG
>DATFDA010000243.1:0-10182 GCA_035252525.1 Candidatus Angelobacter sp.
GGAGTTCCGCCATTTCAGAAACATGTTTTTTCTCATCCTGCAGCTTGGTCACATAAAGACGATAAGAGCGGTAAATGATGAACATGGCCGGCAGCGCAAGCAAAGTGGCTTCCCAGCCCAGGTGCTCGTTGGCCCAGCGCACCATACCAGCAATGGCGCCTCCGGCAAGGTAGTAAGGCAGCGACCAGAAATAGCAGTCGCCCCACACATTGCGCAGGTTCTTATGTTCGGTCAGGCAAATGATGGTTGCCACTGGCAAAGTATTGGCCAGGAAGTAGACGCAGGCGCAAAGCATCAGCAGAAACGCTATATTATGTTGCAGCTTCGCCAAAGTCAGGTGATAAGCAAAATAGGACAGCCACACGGCTACCGCCGAGTTGGCTACATTAAAGATAATGTGATGCGGTCTTGACCAGCGGCCTTCGCCGATGTAGCACTGCGCCAGGGTCGCCGCCGCTCCCAGCAGGAGCGTCTCGCCACAGGAAAGCTCGGCTACTCCAATAAGGATAAAAAGAAAATTAACAGAAATTGATCCGGTAATTTCAGGCAGGGCCACTTTGAGCCGCGAAGCGAGAATCGCCGTAAGAAGATAGGCGCAGAACTTTGAAAGGTCCTGCGGAGCCCAGGTAAGTGCGCCATGTACTGAAACAGCAAGCCCCAGACAGCACATTATGGCGAGGAAGAATTTTGCAGACCTCGACACGCTACCTTCTCCTTCCACGGTGGTTAAGGCAACTCTGCTGCCAAACCCGGCGGAAGTTAGGCCTCCCCAACATTCGAGTAGCTTCAGATACTTACGGAAGGACGAGTCCTGAATGTGCATTCATTCAGAGTGACACCTGTGACAGCAATGTCACAGCTTGAATTTGCAAGACCTGCTCGCTGTCACATGGCATAACTTAAGTAATCAGGTGGTTCCATAACATAAGTTGCTTGTTGAACCACCTTAGACGATCATTAGGTGTACGGAAGTACCTGTACTTCCAATTATCGGTTGAGCGGTTAAGGAAGAAGAGTGAACAACCTGCTGCAAAATCCTGGCACTGTGTCCAGTCATATTGTGCGCAGCGAAGCTCTCCGTAGAATCTTCAGCTTGGCTGAGCAAGTGGCGAAGCACCCGGCCGCGGTCTTAATTGTAGGTGAGACCGGCACGGGCAAGGAGATGCTGGCGCGGTGCATCCACAAGCATTCGCTCAGGTGCCACAAGCCCTGGGTGGATGTGAATTGTGCCGCCTTGCCTGAACACCTGGTGGAGAGCGAACTCTTTGGATATGAAAAAGGCGCCTTTAGCGGAGCCGAAACCCACAAACCAGGATTGTTCGAACTGGCCGATGGAGGCACGCTCTTCCTTGATGAGATCGGCGATCTCGAGCCTAAAGTCCAGGTAAAACTCTTGCGCGTGCTCGATGGTGTTCCGTATTTCCGGCTGGGCGGAACAAAGAAAGTGACGGTGGATGTCCGCATTGTAGCGGCCACCAACCAGGACCTTGAAAGCCTGGTTGCCGCCGGTAAGTTCCGCGGTGATCTATACCATCGCCTGGCGCAATTCCGGCTGGATATTCCTCCGTTGCGGCAAAGACCGGATGATCTTCTGGCTATTGCGGAAAGCGTGCTGCAGGAGCATTACCCGGAGTCGCAATTCAGTACTGACGCCGTTACAGCCATGCTCAGCTACGAATGGCCGGGAAACATACGGGAATTGCGCAATTCCGTGTTCCGGGCGGTAATGCTGGCAAAGAACGCTGACCGTGAAATTACAGCCATGGACCTTAAGCTGCCACAGGCCAAAACAGCATCCGCGGCAAATGACATTACGCTCACTGACGGCTACGGCCAATTCGAGCGGCAGAAAATATTTGACACCCTGGACCGGTGCGGCGGAAATCAGGGAAAGGCGGCTCAGGCGCTGGGAATCTCACGCAGGACTCTGCTTCGCAAATTGAAGATCTATCGCGAAGGACACAGCGAACCTGCCATTGGAACTCTCTGCCTGCAACAGCAGCGTTATTATCGGGCCAAGCTGAGCCTACCCGTTACTGTGATCCATGAGAGCGGAGAGGATCCGGGAACCCTGTTGAATCTGAGCCTGGGAGGCGCCGCGCTCTCCACTGACACAGTCCTCAAATTTGGTTCGGTGGTGAGAATTCGTTTGCAGCTTCCTGAAAGTGAGCGCCAGACCGAACTCTGCGGAAGCGTAGCCTGGTCCAACTATGATGGCGACCATGGAATCCAGTTCAGGGATTTGCAGCCGCACGACCGCACAAGCCTGGAGCAGTGGCTGCATGACGAAATGAAAAAGGAAGGCTGGCACACCGAGTGCGTCAGCTAAAGTTCATTACCAGGCCTACCCCCGGCATAAAATTCCATTAGACCACCGAGCAGAAGCCGAACTGTTGTTCACATTAGCTCCGCAGACAGCCAGAGTCACAAGCTTGAATTGTCGTTTTAGAGATTGCGTGGCAGATCGGCTTTATGGAAGCCCACAAACCGCCTGGGAAACCACGCCGGCCATCTGTTTGTTCGGTTGAGGACTGAAATGGTCAACCTGGGCCGAATCACTTGCAGCATCATTGCGCAACCGCGCCGCAAGATTTTCTTGAAGGTCCTGCAATTCAAGCACGTCCTTGTCAGTGAACGCATCGGCGCGCGTGCTGTAAAGCGCAACCACGCCCACCAGTTCGTTACCGTCTCCGATAGGTGCAACCATGGCCGACCGGAGGCGGGTGTTCGCACCCATGTCCACGGCGGGATTAGCATTGCTGATGGCGCGCTGCGTGAGCACCACCCAGCCCAGCAGCCCCTGTCCGGAGCACGTCTTCAGGTTTTTCAATTGGCCTGAATCCTCTCCCAGTGCAAAACGAGGCACAATGGCATCGCCGTTGACGCGGAACACTGCAAAGGCGTCAAACACAATTTCACGTCGCAAACGCATGGCGACTGAAGAGAAGAACTCCGCCTCTGTTGTTTCCTCCCCTGTGCGCGGTTCGGGGTAATTCGACATTGATCGGGTGATTGCAGCCTGAGCGGCCAGTTGAGGCGCTTCCCCATCGGCATAGCCGGCGGCCGGACCCGCTCCGGGAGCAACTTTGATGTTCACAGAAAGTTGCGGCTTTTCCATGCCCTGATGCGAGCGCGCCAGTTTTTCCAGTTCGAGATAACGCGCCTTGAGCGCAGCCACCACTTTGGGATCAAAAGTCTTTCCCGACTCCTGCTCCACACGCGCCATAGCTTCATCCAGAGGCAACGCCCGGCGATACTGGCGGTCTGAAGCCAGCGCGTCCAGACAATCCACAGCAGAGAGAATGCGAGCTCCAATGGGAATCTCTTCTCCACGCAAGCCGTCGGGATACCCCGTGCCATCCCACTTCTCATGATGAGAGCGGACGATTGGCACCACGGGATACGGAAACTCCACCTGCTCCAGGATCTCCGCGCCCACGATGGGATGAATTTTCATTTTTTCAAATTCTTCCCGTGTGAGTTTTCCCGGCTTTGCAATGATGTGCTCGGGCACGGCAAGCTTCCCAATATCGTGGAGCACAGCGGCCGCGCGCAGCGCGTCAGTTTCAGCGGCAGAAAGGTTGAGATCTTTGGCTAACTCCAGAGCGTAAACCCGCACCCGGTGTACATGGTCGCCAGTGGTGTGGTCCTTGGCGTCAATGGCCAGCGCCAGTGCTTCAATGGTGCGCAAATGCAGCGCTGCCATTTCCTGCATGTGCTTCTTCATATCGGCCATCCTGCCGATATAAATGCCGTAGGAACGATAAACCAGGTAAAGGGCCGGCATTACTACTACGCTGATCTCCCATCCGGCGTAGCGGTTAAGAAACTGCATCAAACCGGCGATGCCGGCGCCAATGAGGTAAAAAGGCAGCGTCCAGCCACATGTCTCGCGCCACTGCGGCAAAAACGGAGTTCTTTCTGATAAAGATACGATGATTGCAACAGGCAAAGTATTAAGGAAGAAGTAGAAGGCCGCTGCCAAAAGAAGAGAGATCAAAGCGCGCCCATGGAGGGGGCCACGCACCAGAAATTGATTGAGCCAAAAAGCGCCAGTCAGGGCGATGGACACCTGCGAAAGATTAAAAATGAAGTGCACCAGAGAAAGCCTCTTCGTCGGCTTCCAATAACATTGCACCACAGCCGCTGTAACGCCCAGCGCGACTGTTTCTGAGAACGACATGCTTCCAATGCTGACAATGAAAAGAATGAACCCAACTGAAAGTGTTACATCGGAGCCCGGAAGCACCACTTTCAGACCTGAGGCCACCGCGGTGAGCACGAGATAACAGGTAAACTGCAGCAGGTCTGTGTGCTGCCAGGGAACGGCAGCTATAGCAATGCATGTCAATCCGAGAGCGGAGAGCAGGGCTACAAAGCATTTCACCCTGGTGCGAGTCACCGGCTTTTGCGAGTTGTTATTCATGCCCTCATCCGTTCGGACTTTATTTTGTGGACATTCTCTAATGATCCACGCACTGAAGCATAGAGAACTTTAGTAACCATTGGCTGTGACACCTCAGTCACCATTGCGACGGGCATGTCACAATCGGGACCCGCCGCTAGCTTCGCTTCCCTTTTAAATTCAGGCACTTGCGCTTACGACACAAAGGTACATTGCGTGCTTTTGTACAAGCGTCACTCATCTCCTTCGGGGTGTTTTATGAAACGCGGATGTCTCTACGCGACAATTTTGTTAATCGTAGTCAGCTTTTCAGCCGCAGCATTAGCTGACGACACAAAGATATCTCCCGATCTGCTTGGCAATACATCCGCCACAAAAGTGCGGGTCATTGTGCAGTTCAACTCTTCGCCACAGGCATCCTGCGGCGGCCTTCTTGGGTTAGTGAGCTGCCTGACGAATGCAATCCTGAATCTGGGTGGCGATCTTCTTGGTGATTTGCCGCTGGTGAACGGCGTGCTGGCGCAGTTGGACGGAAACCAAATCGTCAATCTTTCCAACAATCCCAGCGTGGCTTATATCAGCGCAGATCGGCCTGTGAGCACCCTTTCGAACGATGCTGCCGCAAGTATCAACGCTTCTGCCGCCTGGCGGTCCAACTACACAGGTTCTGGAATCGGTGTAGCTCTAATTGATAGCGGAGTGAACAGCCACCGTGACCTCAAGAGCACCGGTTTGCTTTCGCTTTCGCGCGTCGTTTATAACCAGTCGTTCGTGCCGGGTACTTCCAGCGCTGCGGACCAATATGGCCATGGAACACATATTGCCGGGCTGATCGCTGGAAACGGAGCAAGTTCTACAGGATTCCTTTACTCGAAAACATTTAAAGGAATCGCACCAAACGCCAAGATCGTCAACCTTCGGGTGCTCGACGAGAATGGCACCGCAACCGACAGCACCGTCATCGCTGCCATCCAGAAAGCGATTTCGTTGAAATCAACCTACAACATCCGGGTGATCAATCTCTCACTCGGACGTGGGGTCTTTGAGAGCTACAAGCTTGATCCTCTTTGCCAGGCTGTGGAGAATGCGTGGCAGCATGGAATTGTGGTGGTGGTGGCTGCCGGAAATTTTGGACGGTATCAGCCAACGGATGGTTACGCGACCGTTACGTCTCCCGGAAATGATCCGTATGTGATCACGGTCGGCTCCATGAAACCCATGGACACGGCGACACGGACGGATGATTTGATCGCCAGCTACAGCTCCAAAGGGCCCACGTTAATTGACCATATCGTCAAACCGGACATCGTGGCGCCCGGAAATCTACTTATCTCGACGGAAACGAGCAACACTGCGCTTTACAGTGCCGAACCGGACAATCTGGTGCCGTTGAGTTATTACGTGTATGGCGGGAGCTCAAATCCTTCCACCACTTATTTCACGCTGAGTGGCACCAGCATGGCCACAGGCGTGGTAAGCGGCGCCGTAGCAGACTTGCTGCAGGCGCATCCCGGCCTCACACCGGACCAGGTCAAAGCGCGTCTGATGAAGAGCGCGAGCAAGATCTTCCCTCAGACCAGCAGCGTTTATGATCCCGCCACCGGGCTGACGTACACCAGTCACTATGACATTTTCACCGTTGGCGCCGGCTATCTGGATTTGGCTGCAGCTCTGGCGAACACTGATCTTGCCAGCGGCACAGCCATGTCACCCACGGCGGTTTACGATCCCAACACCGGGAATGTGTTTCTGACTCGCGATTCTTCGACCGTTTGGGGTTCTGCAACAGCCTGGGCAGCTCCAGCAGTTTATGGAAATAATGTGTTTATGTCGTCAGCTTCCAATTTCATGTGGGGGGCTACGACCACTTCCGGAAGCAACTTTATGTGGGGCGCCAGCGTGTTGTCTGGGTCCAACTTCATGTGGGGGGCCAGTTCATCTTCCGGCTTTGACGCCATCTGGAGTAACAACTTCATGTGGGGGGCCAGCGGGAGTTCCGGATCAAACTTCATGTGGGGTGCAGGTGGAACATCTGGCTCGAACTTCATGTGGGGCGCGAGCGCCGACACAGGAGAAAAATAACTCTGGTAAAACCCTGCGCTTGAGATACGACCATCCAAAAAGCAGCGGCCTTCTGTACCAACCTAAGCAGCAAAATCGCTCGGTGGTGACCAGAAGGCCGCTTTTTTATTGGCTACGCTGCCGGGTGCTCCAGAATCGCAGCCAGAGCATGGAGGCGTGCCGCATCCGCTGAGCTTTTCACTGTACCGGCATCCTTTTGCAGCGCTGGCGTCATCTTTTTGAGTTTCGCCAGACTTCCCGCGCTCATGTGCGAACTCTCAGCGCTAGCGATTGCCTTGCGCAGCGCCGCGACCTTGTTGTCAGGCAGAGCTTGCGAACGCGACAATTGGTCGAGGTAGGCTTTCGCAACCGTCAGACTTGCCGGCCACTCGATCTTCTGCTGGTTTTGAACGTTCAGTTCATTGACTCGAACCGAGCGAGCTGCGTCAATTTCATTCTGCGTCAGGAATTTGCTCGGCGTCAGCTCAAACACATCAAGTCCCCGGGCAATTTCTGAACCGTAAATGTAGCCGTTGTACCAGTATGCCGACCAGTCTCCGCCGAGCACCAGCATCTTTGGGTCAATCGGCCCGCGATCAAAGTAAGCAATTTCAAACGGATGGGCAGGATCTGTGAAGTCCATCACTGAAACTCCACCTTGATACCACGCCTGCACTTCAATGTCGCGGCCTGGCACAGGAATCAACGATCCGTTGTGGGCTACGCAGTTTTCCGTGTCACTCTGCGCTGCCGGCATCTTGTAATAGCTCTGGAAGGTCAGCTTGTCATTCGAGAGATCAAAGATTGCGTCCGCGCCCCACTTGTTGGGATCAGTTGGACGGCAACGCGCTCCCAGTCCGCCGCCCCACTCGTCCGTAAACACCACTTTCGTGCCGTCGTTGGAGAAGGAAGCGGAATGCCAGTAGGAATAGTTAGGATCGTTCACTGCGTCAACGCGCTTGGGATTTACGGGATCTTTAATGTCGAGCAGAATTCCGTTTCCGGAACACGCGCCTGCCGCCAGACCAATGGCCGAATACACGGTAATGTCATGGCATTGGTTGGTGTCCTTCGCCTTCTCCTCTTTCCCGTTCTTGCCGTGCGTGCCGCCGTTGTTCAGGCCATTGATGGCTCCCGTCCTCGGGTCGATGAAGACCCGTGGGTTGGATACAATTTTTGCATCCTGCGGCGCAGCCAGGGGGACTTTGATTACGTCGATGCGGAAGAGCGCAGTGTTCGGGTCTTTGTCTGGCTCCTCACCCGCTGAGCATCCCGCCAGTTCCTCCGGCCGCCGCACAAACGAGGTTCCAGAGACGTAAATATAAACATTCTCTTTGTCGTTGGGATCGATCACAAGCGTATGAGTGTGAGAGCCACGACAGGTCTGTACTGCCGCCACCTGCTTCGGGTTCTTGATATCAGAAATATCGAAGATTCTTACGCCACGGAAACGATCTTTTTGTGCAGCCGGGACTGGGCGCTTCTTCTCTTTCTCCTCTTCGGGAGTGGGAGGCGGCCCTGGAGGAAAGCCCTGCGTTCCGCAATCAATCCGGCCGTTGGGTGTCTCCACGGACATGAACATAAGATTTTTGTACACGGAGACATCTCCCTGCCCGCCAGGGCAGACCATTGAGGTCACCAAAGTTGCCTTTGCCGGATTGGAGATGTCATAGATGTTCATGCCATAAAAATTGCCCTGGAAGAGATAATTGCCCTGGAACGCCAGATCAGAATTCGCGAAGGCGAGCTGAGCAATCACCAGGTGCATCGCCTTGGGTATCTTCGCCACGGCATTGCCGCCCATCTGGCTCAGCATCTTCTGGACCTTTGGATCATCAGGGTCAGAGGTGCCGAGCTGAAAGGCCGAAGGTTTTTTAAGCAGGAGCAGATGTTTCATGCCCATCGCTGCCTCGCCGGCGTTATACAGGCCGGGGGACAGCTTGGCGCGCGGATCGTTCACATCTGACCCCGTCATGCCCGGCGGCAGAGGAGCAGCCGCTTCGGGAACAAATGGGTTGCGGTCCTCGTCATCAGGCTGTTGCGCCGAGGGCGAGGCAGAAGGTGATGGTGAAGGCGCGGGCGATTGCGCCTGAGCATGGACTTGGGTAAAAGTGCAGAAGAAAATGACCGCCGCAGCCGTGGCATGCAAAGCGATCCTGGGCACTCCATTCATCGTTTCTCCTCCGGAAATTCTTTGTCCAACATTGTGTTCATGATTTTAATTTCAGCCCGCTGGGTATTGTCCGCATCGGTGGCAAAATTGAATACTTCCGCATCCTGTCCCGCGCCCGGAGTGTCAAATAGATCCTTCACCATGGTCAACGCGCCGTTGTGGTGCTGAATCATGCCTGCCAGGAATAGATGATCAAAGTCGGCTGCCTTCGCCTTCCGTAAGGCGTCCATCTGTTGGGGCGTAAGCATGCCGGGCATCAGAGGCATGGGGTGGCCGGACTTGTCCATTCCGGGCATCCCCGGCATTTCCATGGAGGCGGGTTCTCCATGAACAGCCAGCCAGCGCTTCATCAATTTGATCTCATCCATCTGCGAGCTGCGGATGCGCGCTCCCAACAGGCGCAAGCTTTTGTTCCCGGTGTGAGACGGGATCATCGCCGTCATCTCCACCGCCTGCGCATGGTGCATGATCATGCCCTGCATAAAGTCCACTTCCGCCTGCGATCGCGGCGGGAGTTTTCCCATTGTGGAGGCCGGCAGTGTTTTTGTCGGCTGCCCGGGCGCACCCGGCTGAACCACCACGGGCCCGGACGAATGGTCCTGGTCTGCCCGGATAGCGGGACTAAACTGTGTCATTAAAGCCGAGCCCAGAAGGAGCTGAGCAAAGAATCCGATGAAGGCTCGCGCAGGCCGAATTCTCCCTCCCCGCACAAACCGGCGTATGCGCCCGTTCAGTCCGTTGCTGATATTTTTCATCAGAATCCAGTGAAGTATGCCAGTGAATACTAACACTTCGTCCGTTTTCTTGAATCTGGAACAAACTCAAAACCGAGCCCGGCGCATTGAACCAGCTCTATCCATTCCTTTTTTTGAATTTCTGCCATGCGCAGCCGGTTCGTCCGCCTTCTGACTGTTGCGTCTGACGGAGCCTGCCAAACCCTGCTTAAATCCGGCGAAATCTTCCAATTACCTTGGTACCGTCCGGTTCTGTTTCCGTAACAAAACACGAATTTGCGCTCCGGAAATGGGTCTGCATGCGAATATCAGGCTCGAAGCCAGTGAAAAAAAAGATGTCATCTCAGGAATTGATCCATTCGATCAATAACCAGTTAACGATCCTGATAGGCCGCGCAGATCTCCTGAGCAAGGCGGAGGTGAATGCGGAAGCGCAACGCGCCTGCCTGGAACTGAAAGCCGCAGCCGGAAACCTCAACCGGCTGATTCGGGAATATATGGACAAATCTCTGGCTAACAAAGCAAGTTGAGTACGGCATTTTCGCCGGGCATAAACCTCCCATCCACCACCCGCACGAAAGGACTGAGGCGGCGCGCAAGTCGGCGCCTCCTCAGTGCCTTTTGCCTGCAAGCAGGAAGGTACAGTAAACCGCAATCGAGTAACATTGGTGTGTTACACTATTCTTTTCAACCAGATACCTCAAAAGCATGCTCTTTTCTAAGGAATACGTCGGGTACCTGGCCCGGCAAGTGACCCAAAAATTGATTGCGGGCGAGTTTATTCAAGGGGACAACGTGCCGGCCGTGAC
>DATFDA010000244.1:0-9214 GCA_035252525.1 Candidatus Angelobacter sp.
AAAGCGATCATGTCATCTTTAAGGTTGTGCAGGTCCTGTTCCATTCTCTTCTGAACATGATATCGCGTTCCCGGTCCTGATTAAACAAACGGCATATCATAAGACAAGGGGAGAGCAACCACTGCCTCACAGCCGGTGCGATCGGAGCGGTTGGAGAGTTGCAGAACGCCACCGTGTGCTTCAGCAATTTGCCGGCTGAGGGTGAGCCCAATGCCGCTTCCGCCGTGCTTGGTGGTGAAGAATGGAACAAAAAGATTGTCGCTGTTGAGAAGGCCGGGGCCCTCGTCACGAATAAAAATTTCCACACTGCGCGCGTTGGCGCGCCAGCCCACCTCCACAGATCCCGTCTGTTTGAGCGCTGGATCGAGGGATGCATCCACCGCATTTCTGATCAGGTTAATGAGTACCTGCTCGAGTTGGTCAGGATCAGCATCAATCGTCAGCCGCGGACCTTCTATGGTCTTTACCTGGAGGCGCCTCTCCAGAGACGCCACGCGTTGCACCAGCGGGCTCACCTCAATCTTCACGCGCGATGGCGCCGGCATGCGAGCCAGTTGAGTATAAGCCTGCATGAACCGGTTAAGCGATTCCACTCGGTTTTCAATTACTCGCAGCCCTTGCCGCATATCTTCTGTAACATCTTCCGGCATTGAGGCGCGCGAGGTGAGTGAAGCCAGAGTCCCGGCAATGGACTTAATGGGGGCGAGAGAATTGTTGAGCTCATGGCCGAGCACGCGAATCAGCCTTTGCCAGGCCTGCCGTTCCTCCTCGCGCAAAGCACGGCTGAGGTCAGAGACAATCAACAACTGGTGAGGTACCCCGTTTTCACGAAAGCTGGTATGGCTGATGGCCCAGCGCCCGTGCTTTCCCGGAAACGTCATTTGCACGGTCTGCGGTTCGGTGGACTGGAGAAACTCCGCCAGCCCGAGTTCCTGTCCGGTAAGGCCAAGCATCCGAGGAGCAATCCGGCCCATCAGTTGCTCCCCTGCCCTATTCACAATCGTCAAATGCTGCTGCTGGTCAAAAGTGAAAACAGCAACATCAATCTCCATTAGTACTTTCTTGAGCAGCGCCGTTGCTTCCAGCGCGCTCACTTTTTGTTGTTGCAGGCGCGAGGCAAGAGCGTTGATTTCGTAGATGAGATCGGCAAGAGAATCCTCTCGACTGCCGCCCCGCAGACGAAAGGAAAAATCGTCCTCGCGAATGGCCGCCACCATGTTGGAAAGGGTCTGAAGCGGGCGAATCACCTGCCCATGCAATGCAGAAGTGCCAATCATCCAGGCCAGCGCCAGAATCAGAGTAATGGTCCACTTGAATTCCACGGAGTGAGCGCTGAGCCATAGAAAAACCTCTGCCACCACCACTCCGGGTGCGCTGATCAACAGGGTCATCAGCATGATTCGCGCATCAAAGTTCAGCTTGCTCCGCGCAGGCGGGCCGGTAGTGAGTGATACCGAGCTGAACGGATGAAGCGGATCAGAGGCCATACTTTTGCATGCGGCGATACAGAGCGCTACGGCTCAAACCCAGCGCCTCCGCGGCATGACTGATATTACCGGAGTGGCGCGTGAGCGCCTTTTTTATGAGAAGGCTTTCAACCTCTTCCAGGCTCATGTCCTCAATCTTGGCCGAACCGGCGCGTTCGCTTTCCAGTCCCAGGTCGCCGGACTGGATCTGCTCGCTGGTTGTGATCAGAACGGCTCGCTCTGTGGCATGATCTAGCTCGCGGACATTTCCAGGCCAGGGATGATCAAGCATTCTCTGCGTCGCAGCCGGCTCAAACCCTTTCACCGGCTTTCGATAGCGTTGCGCGTAGATGTTAAGAAAGTGTGCCGCAAGAAGAGGAATATCTTCTCTTCGCTCACGCAGAGGCGGGATGTGCAGTTCAACCGTGTTGAGCCGAAATAAGAGATCGGAGCGGAAGCGGCCTTCAGCGCTTTCAATCTTCAGATCGGCATTGGTAGCAGAGAGTACACGCACGTCCACTTTATGCGTCTTCGAGGAACCAACCCGCTCCATCTCTCCCATTTCCAACACCCGCAGAAGCTTGGCCTGCTGTTTCAGCGGAACATTGGCAATCTCATCGAGAAAGAGAGTACCGTGATCCGCGAGTTCGAAACGTCCTACCCTGTCTGTCCGCGCATCAGTAAAGGCGCCTTTCACGTGGCCAAAGAGTTCACTTTCAAAAGTTCCTTCCGGAAGCCCGCCAGTATTCACCGTGATCATGGGACGGCTGCTGCGCGGAGACATGACGTGCAAAGTCTGCGCGACTACTTCTTTTCCTGTGCCATGCTCGCCGGTAATCAGCACATTGGCATCGCTTGGCCCGATGCGGCTGATGAGTGTAAGCAACGGCTCCATGGCCTTGGACTGGGCGATAAATACGGGCCGATTCTGCGCGCGCAAAAGGCTGTTTTCTGCTTCCAGCTTTTCCGCTCGCCGCATGGTCCTATGGAGATCCACCTGGGTGCGAATGATGGAGAGCAGGCGGGCATTGTCCCATGGTTTCTGAATGAAGTCGCGCGCACCGCGACGCATGGCCTCAACTGCCAACTCCAAACTGCCCCAGGCTGTCATCATGACTACCGGCAGGCGGCTGTCCATTGCCTGCACGCGCGAGAGCAGATCAATCCCCTCCTGGCCAGACGTGGTGTCACGCTGATAATTCAAATCCATCAGCACGACATCGAATTCTCCACTCTGGATGGCGTCCAGCGCTGCATTGGGACTGCTGACTGTCTCAGTTTTGTAGCCTTCCGCTTTCAACAAGAGCCGCAACGCTTCGCGAACGTCGGCCTGGTCGTCAGCAATGAGAACGCGCGCCGGCTCGGGCCTGGTCGCCGTAATTGCCGTACTCTCGATTTCCTGGACTTTGGTTGGCACCGCTCTCTCCAAAAATAGATGGGCTTCAGGCAGTAGCGCTGCCGGGTGTTGCCGCCGAGTCTTCCACGATCCAGCCGTCCTTGAGTTGGATCACGCGATTTCCGTAGGCCGCGTTTGCTTCAGAGTGTGTAACCTGAATGATGGTCGTGCCCTGGTCGTTCAATCTCTTGAATAGCTCCATGATTTCTTTCGCCTGCGCCGAATGCAGGTTGCCCGTGGGCTCGTCGGCCAAAATCAACTTGGGATTGCCGGCGACCGCACGGGCCACGCCCACCAGTTGCTGCTGTCCGCCGGAGAGCTGGTTGGGATACAAATCTTTTTTACCGACAATCTGGAAACGATCGAGGATGTCCGCCACCATGGAAGCTCTCTGCGCGCGAGGAATGTCGCGGTAGCTCAAGGGAACATCAATGTTCTCCTGGACCGTAAGGTTATCGAGCAGGTGGTAGCTTTGGAACACGAATCCGATATAGCGCCGGTTCAGGTCCGCCCTTTTTTTGCGATCAAGCTTGTGTACTAGCTGTTCCGCAAAAATATACTCACCAGCCCAGCCATCATCCAGCATGCCGACAATGCTTAGGAGCGTGGTCTTTCCGGCGCCCGAAGGGCCCATAATGGTGACGAACTCGCCTTCTTTTATGCTCAGGTTGATGCGGCGGAGCAGCCACACTGTTCCGGCAGGGCTTTTTACGGTTTTTTCAACGTTATGAAGTTGAATCAAAGTCTCTTCCTTAAGTATTTTCCAAGCAAACACTCGCTCAATCTATGTCCATTGTCTCATTCGCAGCGCAAAGCCACCATTGGATCTACCTTGGCGGCCCATCGAGCAGGGATGTAGCATGCGCAAACAGCCACCAAAACCAGGGTGGCTGAAGTTGCAACATAGGTCAACGGATCAATAGTTTTCACTCCAAATACCAAATTCGACATCAGCCGGGAAAGCGCTCCAGCGGCTATCAATCCAATCACCGCTCCCAAGCCCGCCAGAACCAGGCCTTGCTTAATCACCATCCGGAGCACATCCGTGATCTGGGCGCCCAATGCCATACGAATTCCGATTTCGCGGGTCCGCGCGCTGACAATGTAGGCTAAAAGCCCATACAATCCTACCGCTGCAAGCCCCAGGGCCAATCCTGCAAACACAATGAACATCCACATTTGAAAACGTCGATCCTGAAACGAGCTCTCAACCAATTCCTGCATAGGACGAATATCACTTACCGGAACGTCTTGATCTAACGCAGCAATCTGTCCCCGCAGTGGCTTGGCAAGCAGCTTGGGATCCCCCGCGGTGCGCAGAATGAGAATTAGATTTTGCGGCGCACCAATTCGATAGATAGTACCTTCCGGCGGCGCGTCGAGACCCAGATCATGGATGTCCCCGGCAATTCCAATGACAGTGTACGCATCATCGCTTTTCCTGCCAGTAATGATTTTGCGTCCGATGGCATCCTTGTTCGGCCAGAGAGTCTTTGCCATCAACTCACTCATGACGATGACTTTGCTTTTTTCCTCTAAGTCCTCGCGGCTGAAACTCCGCCCTTCCATAATGGGAGTTCCCATGGTCTTGAAGTAATCATCACGGACACTCGTCATGTCAGCGCTGCGCTGATCTGCCTCTGACTGGCCTTCCAAATGAAAGGTTGACAGTTCAATCATGCTCATTGGCAGCGAACCTGAAGCCGTGGCTGACTCTACCCCGGGAAGCGCGCGCACACGGGCGAGCAGCTCATTCGAAAAGGCAGACAGCTTGCCGTTGCCTCCATTCTTCTCGTCAGTCTTGTATTTATCCGGCGGGAGCTGGACGACAGCCGTGAGCAAGTGCTCCGGCTGGAAGCCGGGATCCACGCCATGTACCGCGCGCAGGGTCCTGATCAGCAGGCCCGCTCCCACCAGCAACATAAGTGCGAGAGACAGCTCGGCTATAACAAGAATGGAGCGCGTGCGGTTCCCTTGCCCGGCTAATGACCGTCCTGTTTGCGCCAGCGCTTCATGAATTTTCTGGCGCAAGGTGTGGAGAGCAGGGGCAAGCCCAAATAAAACGCTCGCGACCATAGTAGCGGCAACGGTGAAAAGGAACACGCGGGGATCAAGCGAGGGTTGGTGGCCTTCAAGAAAATCTCCCGATCCAATATCAACCAGGATGATAAACCAGCGGGCCAGCAGCAGACCTGCAATACTGCCAAGTATGCCGAGAGTCAGGCTTTCAGTGAGCATCTGCGCCAGAATCCGAGCGCGTGAGGCCCCCAGCGCGAGGCGTACCGCGACTTCTTTTTTCCTTTCTGTGGCGCGGGCCAGCAGCAAATTCGCAATATTGGCGCACGCGATCAGCAGGATGAAGCCTACGGCGGCCTGAAAAATCAGGAGGCGTTTGGTTGAATCCGGGCTTCGATCTTCTGACCGCAAAGAGAAAACACTCACTCCTGTGACAGGAGTCAAACCCCGCAAATCCTCTTTGCGAAATTGCTGGGCAATGATGTCAATATCAGAGCGGACCTGATCTAAAGTGAAGTTCGGCTTGACCCGCGCGATCATATTTATAAATGGTCCTGGCTTGGCCGCTGCTGTTGCAGAGGTATCAAGGGGCAGCAGCAGTTGAGGATTGGGTCTCATTTCTCCTGCCATAAGGTTGGGCATGCGGAAGTCCTTCGGCAGAACACCCAACACCACATGAGCCGCTCCGTCCAGCGTAAGTGACTTGCCGACGGCGGCTCTTGGCGATCCAAAATGGTCCACTGCATAGCCAGCCGTAATGACCGTGACATCGTTCCGGCCCGGCATGGTTTCATCAGCCGAAAAATTACGCCCGGCAGCCACGCTGAAACCAAGTAAATTGAGAAGGTTCGCACTGCATTTGACGGCTTTAATCTTCGTGGCCCCTGATGGACCGGCCACACGTGGCAGATATCTTTGAAAAGCAGCCACTTCTTGAAGTGTATGGGATTGTTCCATGAGCACTCGATAGTGGCTCATAGGTGATAGAAACAGGCCACCCAGGCTGGATCGCATATCAGGCCGTTTATCCCACAGCGCAACCAGACGATCAGCATCACGAAATGGCAACGGCCGCAGAAGGAAAGCACTGAACACCGCGAACATAGCTGCATTGGCACCAATACCCAAAGCCAGCGTGATCACTGCAACGGCAGTAAAAGCCGGAGCCTTCCGCAACACTCGCAGGCCGTATCGCACATCCTGAATGATGTTTCCGATCATCTCCCAGGTTCCTCGTCACTCATAGCGTAACGCCACTAGCGGATCCACTTTGGTGGCGCGGCGAGCAGGAATCAGTCCTGCGATGCACGCGACCCCAGCAAGAACAACCACAACAATCAGCATGGACACAGGATCGGTGGAACTCAATCCGAAAAGCATGGAACTGAAGACTCTGGCCAGCAGAAAAGAGGCGGGAATGCCGATGATGATCCCAATCACAACCAGCTTCATTGCTTCCTGCAACACCATTCGCAGGACCTGCGCTTTGTGAGCTCCGAGTGCCATTCGCACGCCAATTTCGCGGGTCCGGCGGCTTACGGTGTAAGACATGACTCCGTACAGCCCAATGCAGGCCAGCAACAGCGCAAGAATGCCGAAGAACGTGGAGAGCCGCGCCACAAGAATATCTCTGGAGATGGAAGAATCGACCAGTCCGCTCAAGCTGCGCAGCCGAGTCACCGGCACGTTTGCATCCACAGCAGCAAAGGTCTTGCGCACAGGCTCTATCATCTCGTCCGGTTTCCCCGCTGTCTGTATTTCAAAATTGACAGCGTAAAGTTTGTCCATCGGTTGCGCAGTCGGGATGTAGAAGCGTCTCTGTAGCGGCCCGCGCAAACTGTGGTCGCGCACGTCACGGGCCACGCCCACGATTTCTATTGGCTTGTCCTTCTGCTTTTCGTCGTCAATCCAGATTTTATGGCCAATCGGGTTTGAATTGCCGAAGTAGAACTTCGCCATGGTCTGGTTGATGACTGCCACTCTCAATGAGGTGGGAGTGTCTTGGGGACCGAAATCGCGGCCGGCCAGGAGAGGTATGCCGAGGGCATGAAAATAATTGTCGCCTACCTGGTCCCAATACACTATTTTGTCCCGGTCGCGCGCAGGAGTGTAGCCTTCGATTTTTAGCTGATCGGCGGACTCTGTTCCGCTGAACAAGCCGTTCTCTGAAGCGGTGACGCTGCGCACTCCGGGAAGGGCGCTGAGCTGCGCGATCATGTCACGTTCAAAGTTGGTGATCTGGGCCTCTTTATACCCGGCTGATACGGGATCGGCCAGGACCATGAGGATGTGATCCCGGCTGTAGCCCAGATCAAGATCTCTCAGATTCTTCAGGCTGCGAACCAGCAATCCAGCGGCGAACAGCACCAGCAAGCAGACCGCAACCTGGGACACAACCAGCAGCTTGCCTATGGGAAAACGTCCGGAAGATGGTTGCGCCGTGGTGCTTTCCTTCAGCGTAGGAGCAACCGCAACTTTGGCCGCGCGAAACGCTGGAACCATTCCAAAGAGCAAGCCGGTTATCAGGCAGGCGCAAGCAGTGAAAACCAACACCCGCCAATCAGGTGTGCTGGAAAATGACTCAGCACCGCGCGCGCCAACACTGAGCTTAAGAAGGGCTTCCGTGCCCCATCGGGCCATCATCAATCCCGTAATGCCGCCGGCGGATGCAAGAATCAGGCTTTCCGTTAGAAGCTGTCGCACTAAGCGGGCTCGGGTGGCTCCAATCGCCAAACGCACGGCAACTTCCCTCTGCCGCGAGGTAGACCGCGCCAGCATGAGATTGGCTACATTCACACAGGCAATCAGCAAAACCAGCCCTACAATCGCCATGAGAAGAATCAGGGGATGAAAGAACTGTTCACGCAGAGTTGAGAGACCTCGCGCCCCCGCTGCAACCGAAACTTTTGCATTCTTGAGCGCTATCTGATCATTGGGATCAAGCGAACGGCCCTCAGGACCTTGCAGCCATTGCTGAAAGAGGAGATTCATGTTGGCTTCCGCCTGACCACGGCTTACTCCGGGCTTGAGACGGGCTATCACCCGCAACCATGAGGCATGAATGTCATCCAACCACGGGCGCCCCGGCATGATCTGCGGTTGCATGCTGAGCGGTACCCAGAAATCCTGCTTGTCGCCAACAGTGTCTCCGAAAAATCCTGGAGCCGCTACGCCGATGAGGGTATAAGGATATTTGTTCAGCCGTATGGTTTGGCCGACGATCGCCGGATCGCCTGCCAGCTTGCGCATCCAGAACTCGTAACTGACAACAGCTACAGGATTCGATGACTTGGCAGTATCATCTTGCGCCGTCAGCATTCGACCACGAAATGGAGCCACGCCGAGCACGGAAAAGTAATTACCCGATACCAGGTCTACCAGCGCATCATCGGTGGCCATGCCGGCGCCCGTGGTTTCTACGGTGCAGCGATGTTCTTCTCCTGAGGCTGTAACTCCGGAAAAAACGTTGTTTCCGTCACGCAGGTCGCGGTAGAGCGGGTAGGAAAAGATGTCTGTGGTGGGGGTTCCCACGTTCCGGCTATGAGCCAGGGACGGATCGCCTATAACGACCAAACTTTGAGGATCGCTCACCGGCAGGGTCTTCAGCAGAACTGCGTTGATCAGCGTAAAAATGGCAGTGTTGGCGCCAATGCCGAGCCCGAGCGTCAGCACCGCGACGATCGTAAATACCGGATTCTTCGTTAGCGTCCGCAGACCATACCGAATGTCCTGAACCAAAGTTTCCATCTTTTCCCTTCTCAACTCTTAGTAACACGAATGCACGAGAGCACATTACAAATTCATGCCCACAAATTTAATGCCGATTACTTTATATCTGGGTGGTGGCACCCGTATCGTGCAGCGCTCCCAGCGCCCATGCCGCATTTTTCCGCGCTTCCGCCAGAGGAGAGTTCCTCAACACGCGAATGAGCGCGTCAATGGAAGGATGGCCAATATTCACCAGGGCTGCGGCCGCTTCTTCACCCAGCGTCATTTTGCCCGGGAAAGGATTGGACCGGTACCGCAAGGGATCCACCTGACTGGTGTCACCCAGCAAGTCCACCAGGGGATATACTGCCGAAGCTGCAGCGACATGCTGCTGCCCCAGCCAGTAAGCTGCGGCGGCTTTGTCCTGGGCCCTGCCTGATTTCAAGATGCTGATGTGCCGCGTAATAGCGTTAGACGGGGTCACTTTACCTGGAGAGGCTGAATTCCACGCGCCAAAAGCGTTGAGCACCAGCAAGCCGAGTCCCAGCAGCAGGACCAGGACTGATCTCCTTTTATCCTTCATAAACGGCTCCTCAGCAGCTTGCGCCTGCCTCAAAGCAGGGCACAA
>DATFDA010000245.1:0-2569 GCA_035252525.1 Candidatus Angelobacter sp.
TAGTGGGAAGACGTTCACAATATAGGGTGCCATTCTTATAGGTGAACGCCGGCGGCCGGATTCGCATGACGGCGATTGTAGCAAACGCGCTTTGCATGCTCCGTGATTGAGATGGAACCCTCTTTTTGCAATACAAAATAGTTCGAGCCGCCGGCGCGCCAATCGCCGGCGGCCAATCGCAAAGCCGGGAGCAATGCTCCAGGCCAGGCGAATTCGGGCAGCACAGGATTCTTATTGGCTGGATCCTGTGCTGCAACATCCTCACGTGAGGTCAGTGAGGATACAAACTGTGGAGCGGCAAGGGGCGGATGCACGCTTCCGCCCCCGCCAGCATGGAACCAAATCACTTTGTGAGCATCTGCGATTTCCAACTGGGGCACGTTTATTCTGGGCTGCGCAGACTCAATCCGTTACAGTCAGAAACCGGCTGAACCATCTGAACCGGAAGAGCTTGGCTTTGCCGGTAATTTGATTCCTAGCTGGCTAAGAATCTGCCCCTGCAATTAGAGAGGAATGAAGTTTGAATTAATGTCTTTAATTTGCTCATCGATCCGTTCTCGAGACGCACGCCTCTTGGAAGCACTCCTCATCTATGCTTTCTTTGCCGCGCGATTTCATACATCACCACGCCGGCGGCAACCGAGACGTTGAGAGAGGCAATCTTGCCCATCATGGGAATGGAAACAAGAAAATCGCATTTCTTTCTGATCTGTTCGTGAAGGCCGTGCCCTTCAGCACCCAGAACAATGGCGCAATCCATCTTATAGTCCAGTTCGTCGTAGGTTTTCTGCCCGCGCTCATCCAGCCCGACCGTCCAGATGTTGCGATCTTTGAGTTCTTCGAGAGTGCGGCTGATATTGGTGACTTTGGCAATCAGCAGATACTCTGAAGCGCCGGCGGATGCTTTGACAACTGTGGCTGTTACACCAGTTGCGCGCCGTTCCGGAATGATCAAGCCATCTGCACCCGCTCCTTCCGCAGTACGGATAATCGCGCCAAAATTGTGCGGATCTTCAATTCCATCCAGGACTGCCAGAAAAGTGTGCTGTCCGCGTTTTTGCGCCAGCAAATCATCTAAGTCTGCATACTTCTTCTCCGCTGTAATAGCCACAACTCCCTGGTGACCGGCCGTATGCGCAAGCCGGGTAAGCTGGTCTCGCGGCATGGTGCGCACCGGAACTCCGGCTGCGCGGCAGAGCTGGGCAATTTTCTGAATGCGTGCATCGCCACGTCCGGAAACCACAGCTACGTATTCAAAGCCCCGGCCGCGCGCTTCCAGTGCTTCCTCCACAGCATGAATGCCGAAGATCATTTCCATATGATTGCAGGCTAGTTTGGCAGTTCCAGGGCTTAAACGGCAAGCAGCAGGGTCGTTCAGGACGCGAGGAAAAGGTCCAAAGCATCCTGCCAGAAATAAAAAGCGGAGAAGACTGTTGCCAGGCCTCTCCGCGAAACAGATTTGCGCTATTGCCCGCTGTTCTCGTAGGGCGTAAGCTGATCGGCGATCTTTGATTTGTCGCCAACCACTACAACCGTCATCTTGTCCGTGGTCAGGTGTTTTTCCGCCATCTGTTGTACCTGCTCCGGAGTTACCGCGTAAATTTTCTTCACGTAAGTTTCAAGATAATCATCGCCCAGCTTGTGCAGATCTGCGAAGGCAAGCTGGCTGATAATCCCTTGTCGCGATGAATTCTGCAGAATGAAGAGACCGGCCATGTAGTCCTGAATTCCCTTCAGTTCTGCCTCGGACGGCGCTTCTTTCTGCAGGCGGTTGACTTCATAGAATATTTCCTTGATTGATGGTCCGGTCACGGCCGTGGTCACGTCGGCAATTTCCGCCCAGTAGGCGTCGTGATAGCGCGTGGAAAGCTGGCTGAAGGGCGAGTAAGTGTACCCTTTCTGCTCGCGGATATTGGAGGTGATGCGGGAGGCAAACGATCCGCCCAGCAGGCTGTTGGTCACCGAGAGAGGAATGTAATCTGCTTCTCCTGGGTAGACCGTAGGAAGCCCAATGTACACGGTGGATTGTGTGGCATTAGGACGATCCACAAGATCAAACGTGCGTTTGGATGCCGGCTTGGGAATATTGATCAGGGGATCAGGGCCTTTCGCCCAGCCGGAAAACGCATCAGTGATGGCTTTCTTCATGGCTGTGGTGTCGAATTTCCCGGCAACATAGATGTGAGTGCGCACCGCACCAAAATTATCTTTGTAGAACTTCTGGATATCCGCGATGGTGTATTTGCTGATCATTTCTTCCGTGGGAAATACCCGCCCGTAGGGATGATCAGCATACAAAGCCTTCATGAACTGCTCGCGCGCCAGAGGCTGTGATTGTGACTTGGAGATGGCAAGCCTGCGCTGCGCGTCCTGCTTCATTCGTGCAAGGTCGGACTCCGGCAGCAATGGATGCTGGGCAACGTCGGCCAGCAGAGCAACGGCTTTGGGACCAAACTCAGAAAGAATATCAGAGGCGATCTCAGTCTGGTCGGCGCCGGCATTCACATCAATCGACCCGCCCATGGACGCTGCTTCCAGCGCCACCTGCTCCGCGCTGCGTGAAATGGTG
>DATFDA010000246.1:0-4838 GCA_035252525.1 Candidatus Angelobacter sp.
CCTGCAGACCCGGAGCTTTACCTTTGTTTCTGACACGGTGGCCGGCATTGTGGCGGCCCTTGAAAATGAAAATGCCAACAACCAGATCATCAACATCGGAAGCACGCACGAAATCTCCATTGTCGATCTGGCCAGCACCATCCATCGGCTGATCGAAACACCTGAACCCTTGCGGCTTGAATTCGTGCCTTACGCGCAGATCAGCGGCCGCGAATACCAGGACGTTCGCCGCCGTGTGCCTGACATTTCCAAGGCAGAGCGGTTGCTGGGCTTCAAAGCCCAGGTCTCGCTGGCAGATGGCTTGCGCCGCACTATTGCCTGGCAAAAATCCGTAACCGCTCTCCCGGAAAAAATTGCAGTGGGGGTCTAAGTGGAATCAGAAACCCTCTTGCGTAAAACGGTGCCGCTTCAAACTCGGTCCATCGGATTGAGTTCTATCGCTCTGCCCTGGCAGTTGGCGGCTCTCGGAGCAATCCTTCTTGCCTCAACCGGCCATCTGGTGATTAAACTCGGGCTCATCGCTGCCGGACGTGTGGCTTCTTATGGCGGCCTTGCAAGAATCATTGAAACTTTGTTCCAACCCGCTGTCATCGGCGGTCTCGCGATTTATGGAATCGGCACTCTACTGTGGATTTCCGCAGTCGCCCGAAAGAACATCAGTTTCCTTTATCCCTTGACCGCACTTAATTACGTGATCGTGAGTGTCGGCGGCAAGCTCTGGTTTGGTGAGACCATTTCCCCGGCGCGCTGGACCGGCATCGCTATTGTGGTGCTGGGCGTGGCTCTGCTACAGCTCTCATCAGGAGGAGATCAATGACTCCCTCAATGGCATTGTGGCTGAGCATCGTACTGGGCTCCTGCGCCCAGATCTTCCTGAAAAAGGGAGTGGACCAAAAAGGAGCAGGCAGCCAGACCGGCTATGCGCATCTGTTGCGCTCCGGCTGGGTGTGGCTCTGGGCATTCAGTTTCTTCTTTGCTACTGCGCTCTGGCTTGTCGCATTGTCCAGGATTGAACTCTCTTACGCATTTCCACTGCTCAGCAGCGGCTACGTGATTGTTGCCGTGTTGTCAATGGTCTTTTTGAAAGAGCGGATCTCCTGGATGCGCTGGATGGCCATACTGGTGATTTGCCTTGGAGTAGTCACCACTTGGGGGAGCAGATGATGGCCAACGGCCGCACACTAGCCCGCGCCGGCAAGCCTCTGCGCATCGGCATTCTCGGCGGAGGCATCACCGGATTGACAGCCGCGTTTTACTTGCTGCGTGCGGGGCACGACGTGACCTTATTGGAAGCTCGGCCGCAGCTTGGCGGACTGGCCTCATATTTCAATTTTGGCTCCTTCTGGTGGGACAAGTTCTATCACTGCATTCTCACCTCTGATGCTTCGTTGCTTCAGTTGATCCGTGACCTCGATCTCGAAAACGAGCTTCGCTGGACAGAAACCAAAGTAGGTTTCTTCAGCCGCGGCAGGCTTTACTCCATGACCACCAGCATGGAGTTTCTCCGCTTTCCTGTGCTTTCCTTTTGGAACAAGCTGCGCCTCGGCCTGGGAATCATCTACACCTCTCGCATCAAGGATGGGCGCGTACTTGAGCAGGAGCCTATTGAACCCTGGCTCACCCGGATCTTCGGCAAGACCAACTATGAGCGGATGTGGGGCCCGCTGCTCAAGTGCAAGCTGGGCGCCGCAAGCAAGGAAACGTCTGCCAGTTTCATCTGGGCCACCATTCGTCGCCTGTATTCCACTCGCGAAAAAAATGCCAGCAAGAAGGAACGTCTTGGCTACGTTCGCGGAGGCTATCGCACGGTTTGTGCACGATTGCTTGAGCGCATCGAGTCCATGGGAGGCATGGTCATTACCAACTTTCAGGTGGACCAGATTCGCAGCGGGCGGCCGGGCCGCGTGATGATCTCAAGTGCATATGACAATCTGGAGTTCGATCGCGTCATCTCCACCCTCCCCAGTGCGCCTTTCGCTGAAATAACCCCGGAACTGGACCGGAGCTATCGAAACAAGCTCACTCGCATCCAGTACATGGGGATGGTCTGCGTGGTGCTCGTTCTCCGCCGCAAGCTTACTCCCTACTACTGCACCAACTTGATTGAAGATCTTCCGTTCACCGGAATCATTGAGATGACGAATCTCATCTCGCCCGATGAGACCAACGGACGCCACCTGGTCTATCTGCCCAAGTAC
Organism: Candidatus Angelobacter sp.; assembly: GCA_035252525.1. Lineage (GTDB taxonomy): Bacteria > Acidobacteriota > Terriglobia > Terriglobales > Acidobacteriaceae > Angelobacter. The sequence goes on from DATFDA010000246.1 coordinate 2,199, forward strand.
ACATCACCGGATGATCCTCTGTTTGCCGCTCCGGATGATAACGTCTGGAATGCGTTTAGCTCAGCGGTCAGGCAGGTGATTCCAGATCTGCGCGACGCTGACATCGAGCAGCGGTTCATTTTCCGGGAGCGACTGGTGCAGCCCATTCCTGTACTGAATTACTCGCAACTCGCTCCGGAGATGCAGACATCGGTGCCGAATGTACTGCTCGCAAACACCACACAGATCGTTAACTCCACTCTCAACAACAATGAAATGGTGAAGATTGCCCGAAGCGCTGTGGACGCCGTGTTGAACTCAGCCGGAGCAGAATGCCAGGAATACGCGCCGCCTGCTTTGGCCACTGCTCAACGTACTTCGGGCCTGAGCACCCATATTTGAGTTGGCTGATGAACCCAAGTTGTAAGGATGTATCTATGAAACTTGTATATACGCTCTTAATATTGCTTCTCCCTGCTGGTCTGGTTGCTGGAGTATTGACGGGGGCCCAGAACTATGCGGGAGGAGCGCCTGCCGCGCTTTTGTTCCTTCACAAAGCTGCAACGCTTTCTTTAAGTGTTCTCGATGCTCTGGAACACATTACTGAGCCGGCCGGCTTGTTGTTGCTCGGTACCTGTCTGGTACTAATGGCGTGGTTCCTGCATCGCCTGAGGGGAAGAACAGGAGCGTAGAGGAATTAGTCGCCATGACGGCCCAGCTTGAATCAATCACGGAACTTGCGCCCTCGGCTGCAACTCGGATCGCACGTCCCAAGCACGTCCTGAGCATCGATCTTGAGGACTACTTCCATGTCGAGGCTTTTTCCCGTCAGATTGATCGTTCTGACTGGCAGCATTATCCCACTCGGGTGGTTGAAAACACTCATCGTTTGCTCGACCTGTTTGATCAATACGGAGTCAAAGCCACCTTTTTTGTCCTTGGCTGGGTGGCAAGCCGATTTCCCCGGCTGATCCGTGAAATACACGAGCGCGGACATGAGTTGGCCTGCCACAGTTACTGGCATAGAAAAATCTATACTCTTACGCCTTCAGAGTTTCGTGAGGATACTCGACTGGCTCGCGTTGCCATTGAAGACGCTGCTTCCGTTCCTGTGCACGGATATCGTGCTCCCACTTGGTCGGTAACCCGCGATTCATTTTGGGCGCTGGACATCCTGGCTGAGGAAGGATTTACTTACGATTCAAGCATCTTCCCTGTCCACCACGATCTGTACGGAATCCCGGGCGCCAGCCGATATCCGTGGATTTACACATCTGCAGCGGGGAAGAAGCTGCTGGAAGTTCCTCCCGCTACTATCGAATTTTGTGGTACCAACCTGGCCGCGGCTGGTGGCGGTTATTTCCGGCTTCTGCCCATGCGTTTCACTGACTGGGCTTTTAAGCGCTTTGAAAGTGAGCACAAATCACTGGTGTTTTATCTGCACCCCTGGGAAATCGATCCTCAGCAGCCCAGGATTGCCGCTCCATTAAAATCCAGGCTGCGGCACTATACCAACCTCGCCATTACGCAGCACAGACTGGAGAAGTTGCTGCAGCGCTATTCGTTCCAGCCATTTCGAGATTACCTGAAGTTACAGCAGTTGGAGAGCGGATGAACGAGACCAGCCTGGCAGGTCACGGTACAGATCTCGGTTCGACAACATTTCATTCCCCACAGGCAGCGCATCTTGAAAATGTGCTTCACTGCACGCTAATATGGGTAAGAAATTCCTCGACATCTTTTCTGCAAGTATCGGGCTCCTGATACCACATTTGATGTCCGGCATTGGGCAGAACAATCAATTCGCGGTGTGGCAGCAGTCTTGCCAGATCAGTCATGATGAGGCCCAGAAATGGGTATGATTTCCCGCCGGAGAGCAGGAGTGAGGGTGTTTTAATCTTTTGGATCTTTTCGGGCGCAAGCTCCGGGAAGAGCGTTCCACGCGTCATCATCACATCCCATTCATGGGCATCGCGCAGGGTCTCATCGCGCTCTGCCTTGGTCATGTGGTCCCATGCATGAGGATCGTTGAAGACGTAATCAATGAAGATGCTGACGCCGGCTTCGCGGTCCCCTCTGCCAAAAGCGCGCCGCATAGGAATGACCATCCGCTGTTGAATGTCATCAAACATGGCCTTGCCTGTCTTTGCTTCGTTGCCCGGCAAGTGGGCTAAAAGAGATATTGCAGGAGGTTCGGCCAGAACAAGGGCCTGAACAAGTTCTGGATGTTTCGCCGCCAGAAACAAAGCCGTAAGCGCACCGTAGGAATGGCCGATAACCACCACTCTGCCGAGATGAAGGGCATCAATGAACTTTGCCAGATCCTCCGCATCCACCACAGCCGAATATCCTGGACGGGCTGGATTGCTATTGGGATAGTTATACCGGCGGCTGTATGCAATCGCGCGGTAGTGCTTGGCGAATTCGCTAACCTGGTCGGCCCAATATCCGCCATCGCTTAGAGACCCATGAACGAAAATTACAGGTGTTCCTTTACCTGCATCCACATAGTGCAGTGTGATCCCATTCCCGATGTTCACTGCTTGAACGCTCGGCTCGGCAGGGTTCCGCTGGGCCATAACATTCTGGCAGGCCAACGTGCCGATGGCCAAAACTGTAATAAGGCATCCTCTGACGATTCGCAATCCCAGCAAGAAAACC
>DATFDA010000247.1:0-5571 GCA_035252525.1 Candidatus Angelobacter sp.
ACTCGATTTTACTGAGTTGGGCGTAGAGAAGCGTGGCAAAGCTCTGCTGATTGACCTGCAATATGAAGGCACGGGAGAAAACGACCACGTACCGGCGTATCTGGTTTTACCCTCAGGCGATGGTCCTTATCCCGCCATCATATGGGGTCATTGGATGATGGGAGGATCGCCGCTACGCAATCGCGGTGAGTTTCTGGAAGAAGCACTGGTGCTCGCCCGAGCCGGCGTTGTTTCTCTTTTGATTGACACGCCTATGGTCCGTGAAGGTTATAAGGAAAAATCGCTCAAAGACGATCCGCTGGGCTGGGTGGAGCAAGCCAGTGAAGATGAACGCCAGGAGATCGTTGATTTGCGTCGCGGACTTGACCTGCTTTTAAGCCGTCAGCAGGTGGACCGGCATCGTATTGCCTATGTTGGCCACAGTTTTAACGCACACGCAGGAGCGATCCTGGCCGGCGTGGAAAAGCGGATTTGCTGCTTTGTTCTGATGGCGGGCTCTTACTCTGACGAAGAAGAGCTGCGCAATGCCACCACCGGCGACCTCTTCAAGAGGAAACAGCAGGTCGGCAAAGACAAAGTTGAACAATATATCGAGGATTATGCCTGGGATGATCCGGCAAATTTCATCGGACATACCGAAGGACAGAGCATCTTCCTTCAATTTGCCACCGGAGACCACGTTTCTCGCGAACAGGCGCAGAAATGGCTGAACGCCTTTAGCGCCAAAGACAAGAAGATGGATTTTTATGATGCCCCGCACGCGCTGAATGCCGCTGCCCGCCTGGACCGCGACCACTGGCTGCAACAGCGCCTGAAGTTCAAGCATCCCGACGAGGCCGCGCTAAATGCTATCCCGCAGTTGAAGTGATTTGGACCTTAAACCGCTCCCCGCAGCTCCAGGACGTAAAAGGAGAGTGGGTGAACAGGAATGGAGCCAAGAAGGCAATCACCGGCAGCCGGCGGCGGGGCGCATGATATCCTAAGAGTACGTCTTGCACCTGCCTTTACAAGTATTCGGACGATCCTTGATCAGCAGGGACTTAAATTAACGAGCGGCTCGGAGCCGGTTCATCACTCAGAAAAGAGGCGCAATCGCAAGCCGCGGCAGCACTTAAAGTTAGCAAGTCTGTCTTTTTGTCTGCATTTCATTATTCAGGAGGGAACTATGGCTGGAAGCTCTCGCACTACCTCTGCTAAACGAGCCAAGGAACGAGCACGCCAGGAAAAGCGCCAGGAGAAGCTCCAAAAAAGGGCGCAACGCAAGCTGGAACAAGAACAGAATCCCGCCTCTGAACGTTCCGCAGAGTTAACGGTCACCTACAACGAAGAGGGGCAGCCAGAAGGTTTCAACTTTCACGACTTTTAACCATCCGCTGGTTCAATAAGACAAGGCGCTCAGAGGTCGCGAGCGCCTTATTCTTTGCTGGTTAGCTTCCCGCCTGAGCCGCGCTGGAAATGTTCGCGGCAGCCTCCACAACATCTACGTTCACAGGCTCATTTACCTGCGCTTGGTTTAGAGCCGAGTTGTGCTGAGATCCATTCAGCGCGACAAGACATTGATTAATGCTTTGCGACGTAGAAGCACCATTGCGATGCATTTTCCTGGCTGATGCAGAAAGCATCCGGCAAAGCAGGAAGCGGTTGGAGATATGGTCAGAGGCACGGAAGAGGAGACCAGAACGCATGAGACACCTCGAATGATGAGTGCTGCTGCGCTCGACGAAGGCGCCAGCAGCAGCGTGTCTCCGAGAAGGTAGCTGTTTTGACTATACGCTCAATCAGTGCGGAAAAATGCACCGGGGATACTTTAGTTTGCCCGGCGCGAGCATGGAAAAAAGGCATGAGCCTGTACTCAGGAACGGTTTCGCCCCGGGGCCAGGCTCAGCAAAGAATCATGCGTGACGCTGCAGCACTTCACCGGGCAACCGCATCATCTTCGATCCCGGCCTTACCGGCACCGGCACCATGGAGGATACGTCCACCGGCTTGACGCGCTCTTCGCGAGCCAGGTCTGACCCAACGCTCACGCGCCGGATCTTAAGTTGAAGGCCACGCTCAATTGCAGTCAGGTCAGAACGCTCCAGCGGCGTAAAGAACGTAATGGCATTTCCGGAAAGCCCTGCCCGTCCGGTGCGGCCCACGCGATGAATGAAGTCTTCGGCCATATTGGGCAGATCGTAGTTAATCACCTGGGCCACGTTATCCACGTGAATGCCGCGGGAAGCCACATCCGTGGCCACCAGCACTCGCGACTTCCCCTGCTGGAATGCGCTGAGGGCGCTGGTGCGCTGTGATTGCGAGCGATCACCGTGAATGACCGAGACGCGCAGCCCGCCGCGCTCCAACTTCTGGGCAAGGCGTTCGGTAGCGCGCTTGGTGCGCACAAATACCAGGCTGCGGCCTTCCTCTTCGGTGAGCAGCCGCCGCAGCAGAGCCAGTTTCTGATCGGCTTCCACCTGGTAGGCTGTGAGGTCCACGCTCTCTGAGGCTTTACGCGTTGAACCAAAGGCAAGCCGCACGGGGTTTTCTAAATAGTCATGCATCAGGTGAGCGACAGCCGGATCAAGGGTGGCGGAAAAGCACATGGTTTGCCGCGCCCGCGGAAGCTGCGCCACAATGCGGCGGATTGCGGGAATAAAGCCCATGTCGAGCATGCGATCGGCTTCATCCAATACCAGCGTGTTAACGGTTTTTACGTTGAACAACCTGCGGTCCAGCAGGTCCTCAAAGCGTCCAGGCGTGGCCACAATGAGCCGCGCTCCTTTGCGCAGACTCTCTATCTGGGAACGCTCCCTGGTGCCGCCGATCAGCAGCGCGGCAGGAGGCAATTTTTTCCCGCGCAATTGCTCATATTGTTGGTTGATCTGCATTGCCAGTTCCCGCGTGGGGACCAGCACAAGAGCTTCAACGGCCTTGCCCGGGTTGGCGAGCAGTTTTTCCAGGATGGGAACCAGGAAGGCGAGGGTTTTGCCGGTGCCCGTCTGGGCCGTGGCGAGGACGTCTTTGCCTTCCATGGCGTGCGGGATGGCCGCAGCCTGGACTTCCGTGGGGTTAATGAACTCAGCCGCTGCAAGGCGGCCCTGTAGATATGGAGAAATGGGTAGTTCTGTGAAAAGAACCATTCAGTCTTTGTTGTTGCTTTCTATGGTCGGCGCCGGTTCCGGCGAGACGTTAGGGAAACGTCAAGGCAGAGTGATCTCATGCCGATTTTTTTAGATTTTTGCTGTTAGATAACGGAGGAACTACTTCAATGGGAAGCAGTGATAAGATCTCGATCAACTGAATTCCCTGCAACCAGAAATCTAAAGCACCTTTAGTGTAGCACAGGTGGTGCAAATGTGCTTGCGTTTTCTGGGGCGGAAGAAAAGAGCGTGCTTTCAAGAAACGGGGCGTATAGGCTTACGAGAGAGATTGCCTATGGCAGAATCACGCTGGAAGATAATGCTTCACCGTTTGCGGCATCTCTTGCCCAGACGCAAAGGTCAGCGGCCCAGAGATCCGGGACCGCAAGATCCGTACGCGTACGTTACCGCGCCTAAAAAGCCTCGGCCGCCTTCTCGCAGCGGAGCGGCCGTAGCTGAACTCGACGAGTAAGAACTTACTTTATTTCGTCACCTTCGGGGAGTTCGATGGATCCGCGATGGCGGGTTTCCTGGATGTGGTCCCACACAAACTGGTCTTGAAGCCATGCAGCCTGTCTTTCCGCGAGCTGCGGGTTCTGGGAAGCGGCCCTATGGCTGATCTCAAACCGCTCCCCGCAGCTCTTGCAAGCCACTACGTTCATCACCACGTCAGACCTGAGCGGGGAATTCTCGCTACGGCGGCGCATGCGCCGCGCTTTTCCTCTTGCGTGATGATCTGAAAAATCTACCAACGCGGCTCCCTGGGCTGGCGCGCGTGCCCACGATAATCATCACGGCTGCCGCTGCCGCGGCCACTGCCGCCGCGTCCGCCACGATAACCGCCGTTGTCCGCTTTAGGACGCGCTTCATTGATGTTCAGGGTACGTCCGCCAACTTCCTTGCCATTCAAAGCTTCAATTGCTTTTTCGGCCTGGCCGCGGTCCGGCATTTCAACAAAACCGAATCCACGGGAACGGCCCGTTGTCCGGTCGGTTACCACCGCGATGCTGTCGATGCTTCCATAAGGTTCAAAAAGGGCCCGAAGATCGTCTTCTGTTGTGGCGAAGGAGAAGTTGCCGACGAAAAGTTTCATGTTTCTGCGTCCTTTGACTCGAGCGTAATTTTTAAGAGGCTGTTCTCAGCAAAAATAGGCAGGGCAGCGAGGCAGCAAGTCTATCCTGGTCGAGGACAATCAATACAACAGCAGTTATGGTAGCACGTCCGGTGGAAGCCCGTCAGAGTGGCTGACCATTTTTACAAGCTGCCGGATGCCGTGGTGAACTGCCCTTCCGTACCCCGCATCTAACCTTCCCACGTGGTGATGGCGCAGGTTTTTACCGTTTCCCTGCTTGAGGCTGGCCGAAGCTGAACGGTGTCAGGTCCACGCCTACATCACCCGCTCACTTCTTCTTTCCCGCCGCCGGAGCTCTCTTTAATTTGTCGTAATCCACCATGAACACGCGCAGTCCGAAGGCAGGCGTTGTTTTGGTGTATCCGGCCACAAGCTGGTCTCTGTAGTGATCAAGGTAAAAATCAAATGGGTCGCGAGGATCAGGATCAATCAGCACCATATCAGTGTGATCCATGGTGAGTTTGCCGAATTTCAGCAGGTTGCCGGAATAAGCCATGTAATTGCGGGCCGGAACATTCACCCATTTGTATTTTTCGGGTTGGCCAAAGACCTGAACGATGTTGTTTCCTTGGAGGCGCACCTGGCGCACCTGGCCGGTGATATGCGGGGGCGGCAGGGCCTGCGCGGGATCAAGGATGAGGTCATCTTTTTCCGCTGTAACTCCCTGGACTTTTCCGGTTTTGATCAAGTCAGCGATTTCGATCCCGAAAAGGTCCATGAACCCCTTGGCCGGCAGATGCAAGGCTTTGATTTTCTCTGCGTGCAGCCGGATCTTGCCGTCAGGAGTCACGCTCAGTGAGCTCTCCATCTCAAAGCTGACATCGCCTTTGTTGTGCAGCTTGCCTTTGATCTTGAGCCGGTCCTTGTCGATCTGAATCGAGACATCCTTGATCGGCGCGTCCTTGCGCGCGAACACATACTGGTTCAAAACGTTGGCCATGGCTTGCGGCGAGATGGCCATCTCTGCCGCTTTAACGTGGAGCGTGAAGGAGTCCTTGTCATCAAAGATGGGCAGGTCGCCTTTGACAGGCACTAATTCTCCGGCCAGCCGCCGGATGTGCACCGCAATGTTGTCCGCGTAGTGGTACATCACGTTGCGCATCTGCACCTGCACGGCATGGGACTCCGGGCTGCTGCCGTCGGCATTCTTTTGCGCGCTTAGGGGCTGAAAAAGAGACACGCAGGCGGCAAGCGCGAGGCTGCGGCAAAGTAAAGCCTTTGAAAATCCGAGCATTGGTTTTTGGAACCAGAAACTCTCGACCGGGTGGTCTCAGATGCGCAAAGAATGACCCGTCTGCAACGAAGTAAAAGCATGCG
>DATFDA010000248.1:0-3100 GCA_035252525.1 Candidatus Angelobacter sp.
GCAAGCACCACTCTCACAATCTCTACCACCGCGCGAACGCTTGCCGCCTCAATACGGCCTGTGGAGAAGCACGGAATCCCGGCTCTTGCCACGGCGTTGTTTGCCATCTGCGGCGTCATCCTGCTCGGAGCGGGAAAGAAACGGAAATGGCAATCCGTGACTCTCATGCTCTGTGCCCTGGCGCTGGTTGGAGGGATGATTGCCTGCGGAGGAGGAAATCCGCCTCCGCCCCCTGGAAATCCGGGCACTCCCGCCGGAACATTCTCTGTGGTGGTGACGGCAACTTCAGGTAGCACCAGTCACACATCCACAGTGAAGCTTACAGTGCGCTAAGCTCTGAAAACACAAAACCGCGCCCACTCTTTGTCTGTTCGGGCGCGGTTCTTTTTTTTGTTATGAATTCGTTTAGATGGCCTGCTTGCGCCGGCTTCCTTGTTGTCCTGATACCCGTTCCAGATCAGCGTGCGGATCCAAATCCAGCACGCATTCTTTTACGCCGCGCGTTTCAGCAATTCGCCGCCTGATTTTCTCCACTTCTCGCTCCAGGACGGGCCCGCTCACCAGCACGCATCCGTCTCTGGCCTCCACCCGTAATAGTCCGGAATGTGAGACTACATGTCCGAGCTGTGAACGCACCCGGTCCACCAACTGGTCATCGGGCACGGCTGCTATCCGGTCTTTGATGCTCGACCGCAACTCTGCTACAGCGCCCAGGGCCCGGTTTACCCAGTCGCGGCTGCGCTTGCGAAGGCCACGGCCCATCCGGTGCCCAGCGTGGATTACCCGGTCGCGCGCATAAGCCCGGCGGCGAGCGCCCCGGTTGGCGTCAAAGATGTACATGGCCGTAGCTCCAATGATCATGCCGCTCATCAGCGTAACGGTGTGGTCAAACCGCTCACGTGTGGTCATAAAAAACCCACCCCCAAGAAAATCGAATTATTTTGTGTATGCTTTAATTTGATTGGCAGGGAACGTTTGGAGAGGCCCGGAAAACGCAAGCTCAAAAAACACTAAAGGCGGCCACTCAGGCCGCCTGGGAAGTCAATCTGGAAATCTACAGCAACTGCACGTTTTCTGCTTGCCACCCCTTGGGGCCTTTGACGACGTTGAACTGAACCGGCTGGCCTTCCTTCAGGCTGCGAAAACCGTTCGCTTGAATTGAGGAGAAGTGGACGAACACGTCTTCCCCGTTTTCACGAGAAATAAAGCCATAGCCTTTCGCGTCATTGAACCACTTAACTGTTCCTTGTTCCATTGTGTTACACGCATTCCTTGTATCTGAATTTGCGCTTTTCTTCAGGTAGTGCAGGCAGGTGTGCTGGGGTGCAGTTACTGCTGTACAACGCTTCCAAAAACCGCAGGCACATTATACCCATGCTGGCCAGAGTTGTCTGCCGTGAAATTGCGCTCCTCTGCCCCTGACAGGACCGCGCCTATGGTACCTTGATGACAGCCAAATGATTGTAGGTACAGGAGTTGACATCACTGAGGTCGCCCGGATCAGGGCCGCCGTGGAGCGCTTTGGAGAGCGCTTTCTGACCCGTGTCTTTACCCCTGAAGAGGTCCGTTACTGTACTTCCAAGCCCAATACGGCCGAGCGCCTGGCTGCGCGCTTTGCCGCCAAGGAGGCCGGAATGAAAGCCGTGGGTACCGGCTGGCGGCGCGGTGTAAGTTGGCGCGACGTTGAAGTGGTTCGCCAGCCTGGAGGCAGACCAAGTCTTCGGCTCAGCGGGAAATTGGCCGAATTTGCCGCTCTCCTCGGCTGCAAACAGACGCACTTGTCTCTGAGTCACACATCGGAGCAGGCCATAGCGTTTGTCATCATGGAATCCTGAGGTTACCCTAACGGGGAATGTCCCAGACCACCCTTACTCCGGAAACCCAGCCTGTCTCGGCCCGGCTTGTTCCCCGAACCGTGATGCTGGCCGTCGCGCTGGTCAGCTTTTCCAGCCTGCTGCTGGAACTGGCCATGACTCGGCTTTTCAGCGTGGTGCTCTTCTATCACTTCGCCTTCTTTGCCATCTCGGTAGCGCTGCTGGGATTGGGATCAGGAGGAGTTTTTGCCCACATCCGGCGTGACTGGCTCATGCGCTTTGACTTGGGGGCGATGGGTACTCTTATCTGCATCCTCAGTTCGCTTACTATCCCCGCGGTCGTCTGGATCGTCCTGCACACGCCCGTCTCTCTGCAGGTGACGCTGGCCAATTTCGGCAAACTGACCATCATCTATCTGGTCACCGCTGTCCCTTTCTTCTTCACCGGATTGCTATTCTCTGTGCTCTTTGCCCGATCCACCGGTTCCATTTCCATCCTGTATGGCGCTGATCTTGCCGGCGGCGCAACGGCATGTCTGGCTGTGGTGCCGCTTCTGAACACCATTGGAGCGCCGGATAGCCTTGTCTTTTGCTCCGTGGTCATGGCCCTGGCTGGAGCTCTCTGGGCGGGCGATAGAAAAATAGGCCGAACAGCTCGTGCTCTGGTTGTGATGGCCTCCATCTTCTTCATTTGGGTCCATCACGGACACAGGATGGACGTGATCTACGCCAAGGGAATGCTGCGCGATCCCAAATGGGTGGAATTTTCCAAGTGGAACGCCATCTCGCGCATTGAGGTGAACAACCAGAACGGTTCACGTTACGTTGTGATTGATGCTGACGCCACCACAGCCATCATGAACGTGAATCCCGACAAGTGGGACCAGGACCAGCCCTTGAGTCCCGCGCCCACGCACACCGGCATTCCAGGGCAGGGAAGCTTTAATTGGAAGAAGAGCTTGATGGCAGCCGCGCCTTCGCTCGCGAATGTGCTGCGCCCGCGAGGAGACTTCGCCATTATTGGCCCGGGCGGCGGCGTGGATGTGATGAGGGCCGTGGCCAACGGCAGTCCCAACGTCACTGGCATTGAGATCAATCCCATCATCGTGAATGACGTGATGCGCGGCGCTTATGCGGAATATTCATATCACTTGTACGATCTGCCCCAGGTCCACATCCACGTGCAGGATGGCCGCTCTTATATTCGCAGCTCTCACGACCGCTATGACGTGGTGCAGATGACTCTGGTGGATACCTGGGCTTCCACCGCTGCCGGCGCGTTTGCT
>DATFDA010000249.1:0-2482 GCA_035252525.1 Candidatus Angelobacter sp.
AGCATTCGTCGCAGCAAAATCCGCAGGAGACCTTAAGACCCATGCTCCTTCTCCTGCACCCAAAAATCATCCTCTCATAACATCAAAATCACAAGGTGACCTTGGTTTTCTCCTTGTCCAGCCTCCACTTACGCAGGGAAACCCGCTTATTTCACAGGGTTGCTCAAAGTCCCTATCCCCGCTACGGTCACCGTCACCTCGTCACCCGCCGCAAGCGGTCCTACGCCCGCCGGCGTGCCCGTGAGCACAAGGTCACCGGGTAACAATGTCATCACCTGGGAAATATGCCGGAGAATCAGATCCAGGGGGAAGATGAAAATCTTTGTGCTCGCGGACTGCTTCACCGCTCCGTTCACGCGCGTCTCAACCTGCACGCCCGCCCAGGGATCAATCTCATCACAAACAATGGGCCCCACCGGGCAAAAAGTATCAAAGCCCTTGGCTCGCCACCATTGCCCGTCCTTTTTTTGAAGATCGCGCGCGGTAACATCATTGGCGCATGTATAGCCGAAAATGTACGGTCGCACATCTTCCCCCGAACCAATATTTCGGCAGGTGCGCCCAATCACCATCGTTAGCTCGCCCTCATACTCCACCCGCTGCGAAAGCGATGTGGGCAACACAATTGTGGCCCCATGCGCAATCAACGAACTGGGCGGTTTGAAGAACAACAAGGGCTCCGCCGGAACTTCATTCCCCAGTTCCTTGGCGTGGTCGGCGTAGTTTCGGCCCACGCATAAAATCTTGGACGGGCGCACCGGCTCCAGCAGCGAAACTGAATTCAGCGGTACAGGCGCGCTTTTTTCCGCACGAGCAAAATCCGGCAACCGACCATCGGACGCAATCCGGGTTATCTGACCTGTTCCGTTAATGATTTCAATCAGGCCGTATTTTGGCCCATCAGCACTGTTGAAGCGGCAATATCTCATTTGAATTTATCTCAGCTAAACGAACCATTACCTTCTAAAACATCACTCTTTCGGCACGGTCTCTGATGCTTTCTGCGACCTGGCGCTCTCATTGCCGCGCAGATCAACCGCAGTTACAGCGTACATGTAGACCATGCCTGTTGCCACACCCTCATCATGGAATGCCGGAGTTTTCAGGAGCTGCGGGTTGACCTTTACCGGTGAAATCCCTTGCGTCCACCGGTACACGTTGTAACCCGCAAGGTCGTCCTCTGTGTTGGGTGTCCAGGTAAGATCAATGGCCGGCTTTGCCATCACGCCTGAGAATACTGCTTCCAACCCGGAAGGAGTGGCAGGAGGAAACGCATCGTGCGCCAGAATCGTAGCCACGGGCGAATCGTCTCCTTCCACGTCGCCTTGTTGGGATCCGGAACGCCACAACGTCACAGGCGTCACCCAGTAGTCATAGGTTTTTTCCCATTCGATTCTGTTGTCCACCAACGGCAGCACGTTCTCACCGGGCCGTACTTGTCCCACGATTACCGGCTCTACATCGCCTGCTGCGCCATGCTGGCGGCGTTTGATGCGAAGGCTGAACTCTGAATTCAAGCGAGAGGAAACTGGTACCGGCGGCAGCTTGAAATTGATGCTCACACCTTCAGGCGCCAGCCTCAGCTCAACCGCTGACGGCGGGCTCGCGGTCTCTACCAGCGGTACGGCCGCCAGGTTTGAAGGTGACGAGGTTCTGCCCCGACTGGTTATTGACTCCACACGGTAGAACACAAAATCAGGAGTGGCAGCGTTAGACAGCAGCGCAGAAATTTTGTCGCTTGTTGATGTTTTTACCTGCGCTTTCTGTTCCAGCGCCGCCGGCAACGGCGCCTCTGCTACTTTCTCAAACGGGCCGCCCCGCGCACCTCGGGCAACCACCATTTTGCCGGAGTTCTTGAGCAGCTCCCCGTCAGTAAATTCGCTTGGCGCCGTCCATGTAAGCGTCACCGTTTCACCCTTGCGGAACGCCTGCAAATCTGCAACTGCTTTGGGTATGCCGAGAGAAGGAGGCTGTGGTGCGCCGGGCAAGCCACATCCGCAAAGGCAAACGGCTGCTGCCATCATGATGAAAGCTGCAAATCGCATGAAGTGAGAGGGTAACACTCAGGTGCGAACAGCGGAAGCTCGCCCTGAACGCACGTTTTTCTTTGCCGCTGCTGAAATACTCTTGGTCAGCAAATTGTCAGCGAACATATGGCGGGTCAACCCGCGCGGACTAAGCCTCCTCTAACTCTAAAAGCGCCATTTCCAACGATCATTCGCCAGCAGAGCCCCTGTGTGGGGCAACTTGCATCAGCGAATGGACCAGGAGAGTGAAAGATGAAAAAGCAGTTTTTGATCGCCTCAGCGCTTGCCCTCTGTATGGGAATTGCCCAGGCACAGTCATCGCCGGCTCCCATGCAGGGCGGGACAGCATCTCCCTCAAGACCAGACTCAGGACAGGTGCAGCCAGGCGCCCCTCCAGCCACTGACGGAAGCGTGGGAACAGTGGGAACAATGGGCGCGCAGACTAATGCACCTCA
>DATFDA010000250.1:0-5694 GCA_035252525.1 Candidatus Angelobacter sp.
GCGGAGTTCTGTCCTAAATCTCAGCTCACCTTGAAAAAGCAAATACATAGATCCTTCGACTCCGCGCTCGCGACTCACTTAAACCGCAACTAACTCGAGGCGCTCCGCTCAGGATGACAAGATGGGGAAAAGCAAGTCGGCCTTGAGATTCTGGAGGGTATAGCGACCCTTCCTTCGCTCGGGTTGCAGAAAAAACTTCGGTTGGAATTGCAGAACAAAACTCGTGAACTGAGGCGTGCTCCGTTCGTCAAATATTGTATTTCTTGAGCAAATGCCGGAAAGAACGATAGGACACTTTGAGCAATTCCGCGGCGCGGGTCTGCACGCCGCCGGATTGCTGCAATGCCTGCTCGATCAGAGAGCGCTCCAGGTCGGCGATATATCTTTCCAGATCGAGACCGTCAGGGCTCACGTGAGGATGGCCGTTGGAAGCAGCGGCGGCCATGGCGCGCACACGCGGGCGTTCCACTTCCATTTCCACCCGGAGTTCTTCAGAGATTTCAAGGGCCACGGCACGCTCAATGGTATTTTCAAGCTGGCGAACGTTGCCGGGCCATTCATACTGGCGCAAAGTGCGCATCGAGTCCTGGTTGATGCGAAGGATGCTTTTCTGCGCGGCGGCTGCATACTTCTTGAGGAAGTGATGGGCCAGCAGTTCCACATCCTCGCGGCGTTCGCGAAGAGGAACAACGTTCAGCGGAATCACGCTGACGCGATAGAAAAGGTCCTCACGGAACGTGCCTGCGGCCACCATCTCACGCAGATCTTTGTTGGTGGCGGCGATCACGCGCACATCAATGGGACTTTCCTGGGTCCCGCCCACAGGACGGATGGTGCGCTCCTGCAGCACGCGCAGGAGCTTGACCTGCATGGATGGACTCATCTCACTGATTTCGTCCAGGAAAATGGTGCCGCCGCTGGCCACTTCAAACAGCCCGCGCTTGTTCTGGCTGGCGCCGGTGAAAGCGCCTTTCACGTAGCCGAAAAGCTCGCTTTCCAGCAGCGTTTCGGGAAAAGCGCCGCAGTTGATGGAGACAAATGGTTCGCTGGTACGCGGCGAGCAGGCGTGGACTGCGCGCGCCACCAGCTCTTTGCCGGTACCGCTTTCGCCATAGATCAGGACGGTGCTGCCGGTGGGAGCCACAGTGCGGATGGTGCCTTTGAGCTTTTCAATCGCAGAGCTCTTGCCGATGATATTGTCGAGCGAGTTGCGGCTGGCAGCATCACGCTTGAAGGCGAAGTTCTGCCGCTGAAGCGTAAGGGTTTCTACCGCGCGCCCGACTGAAAGCTTGAGTTCTTCCACCAGCCCCGGCCCTTTGTGAATGTAATCAAAGGCCCCGCCCTTCACGGCCTGGACCGCGGCTTCGTAGTCCTCCACGGCGGTGATTAGAATGACCGAAGTATCGGGAGAAGCTTCACGGGCAAAATGCAGCACTTCAATGCCATCGGTTTGCGGCATTTTGATATCTGTAATCAGAACTTCATAATTTGCAGAGCTCAGCTTCTTTTTAGCCGTTTCTCCGGCGCTCACGGTCTCTACGCGGTGACCGTCCTTGCGCAGCGAAATATCGAGCATCTCGCAGATGGAGCGTTGATCATCACAGACCAGAATGCTAGCCATGCGAGACCTCCGCGTCCGCCATCACCGGCAGCTCCGGCTCCGCGGCCCTGGCGTTGAGAATTTCAATGACAAATTCGGCTCCGTTGCCGACGTTTGACTGCACGCTGATGGTAGCGCCGTGGGCCTGGACAATTTGATAAACAATGGCCAGCCCGAGGCCCGTGCCGCCTTCAAAGCTGGTTTGAAATGGCTCAAAAATTTTTTCGATCATGTTGGGAGGAATCCCGGGACCATTGTCACCAATACCGATACGCCAGTAGTCACCCGCAGGTTCAACCGAAACGCGAATGGTTCCGCGCTGGTCGAGGGCACGCACCGCATTTTCCAGCAGGTTCCAGAACACCTGCTTCATGCGATCAGCATCCACGGCAGCGAAGGCTTGCGGAACAGCGTAATTGCGTTCAAGCTTCAGAGCCGAAGATTGCGAGCGGTTGGAAAGAAGCACCAGCGTGTCTTCAAGCAGCGGAATGAGGTCCATGCGCGAAAACTTGTAGCTCTTCTCGCGGGAGTAGGCGAGGAAATCAGAAATGATGGAATTCAGGCGAGAAGACTCGCGGGTGATGATATCCACCAGCGTGCGCTGCTCATCATTGAATGGCGAAATCTGCGAGAGCACTTTGATGGAGCCGGCGATGGAGGCCAGAGGATTGCGGATTTCATGAGCAATACCGGCAGCCAGGCGTCCTACGGCGGCGAGGCGATCACGCATGCGGATCTCGCGCTCAAGCCGACGCAATTCTGTACGGTCTTCAAAGGTATAAACGTAGCCGATGGTGCCGTGAGAAGGCACGGTCAAGGCAGTAACGGTAACGCCGAAAGTCTTTTCTCCTCCCGCGGGAGTAAGACCGCGCACCTCGCCCTGAGCGGAGATACCTTCAAGATGAGGAAGACGGTCAAGAAACAGTTCCGATACATACCTGCCGTATATAGAAGAGGTGGTGCGCTCCAGCAGCTTCTGTCCGGGAGCATTCACCAGGGTGATGCGACCTTCTATATCGGTAGTGATCAGACCGCTGCGAATGGAGTGAACCACGTTTTCATGCAGGGCCTGAAGGCTGAGCAGTTCGCCGCTTTTATCCTGCAACTCCACGCCTGCCTGGCGAAGCTTGGCTGCAAGAGCGCTGGAAAGGTGCGCCACGGCAAGATAAGCAAACAGGTTGATGAGAATTACGGCCAGGAGCGACTTGGCATCCGGGCGTGGCGATGATTGAAACGAAGGGAGCTTCTCAAAATACGTCAGCTCCAGGAGCGCGCCGAACAATATGAAAGAGACGGCTGCGGTGAGGTAAGCCCAGTATCGCGGCAGGAGAATGCTGGCCACGATGATGACCAGCGGATAAAGGAAGTTAAAGAAAGTATCAATGCCACCGGTGACGTACACAACGGCCGTAACAAACGCCAGGTCAGTAAACAGTTGGGTGATGGCCTGAGGTTGGTACTCATTCCAGAGGGACTGCAGAACAAAGAAGAAGAAGGAAACAGTGAACCAGGCGACGATAATGGTTTCAAACAGGCGGACCGGGACGTTATTTGGAGTCAGATTAACGATCAGGAGTTCAACAGCGAGCAAAAAAGAAATGATGATGACACGGACTTTGACCAGCCATGTCAGCCATGCCCGCTCGTTGAACCTGATTTCTCCCATTCCGCCTGTTCCTATGCCGGTACTGTAAGCTGCTGTTTTACTGTTATCCCGAGAGCTTGGAAATCATGGAGAACAGCGGCATGTAGAGCGAAATAACGATTCCGCCTACGACAACGCCGAGGAAGCCGATCATGACGGGCTCCAACAGCGTCAACATGTTCTTGGTGGCGGCATCCACTTCGTCTTCATAAAAATCTGCAATCTTCTGCAACATGGCGTCCATGGCGCCGGTGGCTTCACCTACGCCGATCATCTGCGTGACCATGTTGGGGAAGACGCCGCTTTCCTTCAGAGGATCAACAATGGTGCGGCCTTCTTCCACCGCCTTGCGCACTTTCATGAGCGCTACTTCAAGAACGGCGTTACCGGAAGTTCTTGCCGTGATGGCCAGGCCTTCCAGAATGGGAACGCCAGAGGTGATGAGAGTTCCCAATGTCCGAGTGAAGCGCGCGACGGCAATCTTGCGCAAAACCGGGCCGATCACCGGCAGAGCGAGCAGGAATTTATCCAGCGCGTAGCGGCCTTTAGGATCTTTGCGGACGGTCTTGATGCCGACGAACGCAACCACCATGAGAGCGACAACTACCCACCACCAGTCCTTGACAAAGTTGCTGAGGCCGATGACGATTTTGGTGGGCAGCGGAAGGTCAACGCTCATGCTGGCGAACATGTTGGCGAAGATGGGCACCACAAATTTGAGCAGCGCGCCAACTACCAGACCGGCAATACTGATGACGGAAACCGGATAAATCAGCGCTGATTTAACGGCGGATTTCAGTTTTACGTTCTTTTCCACGTAAGTGGCCAGGCGCTGAAGGATGGTGTCCAGAATACCGCCCGCTTCGCCGGCCTCAATCATGTTGGTGGTGAGGTCGTCAAAGATTTTGGGATACTGCCGCATGGCGTTGGACAGCGTGGAACCGCCTTCCACTGTGGTGCGAACGCCAGTGAGGCATTTCTGGAAAAACAGGTTCTCCTGGTTGGCAGCCAGAATCTCCAGACACTGCACCAGTGGAAGTCCAGCGTCAATCATGACGGAGAACTGGCGGAAGAAAACGGCAACGTCCTTGATGGGCACTTTGCCGGTGCCCAGCTTGGGCAGGGCAAATTCTTTGCCTTTCTCCTTGATGGCGCCGGGCGTGATGCGCTCGCGCCGCAACTGCATGGTTATGGCAGCTTTGCTATCGCCCAACCGTTCCCCGGAAATTCGTTTTCCCTGGGCATCGGTCCCTGTGAATGTGAATACCGGCATATCAACGACTCCTCTCGTTCTCGTTGCCTACCAACAAAGGGAGAGTGCACTCTTTTTCTATCGCCGCAAAGGAGTGGCCGTTGCCTTGGCCGCAATCACTCCACGGTTGATAATGTCCTGCAATTCGTCCGGCATGGACGAGCGCTGCAGCGCTGTTTCCAGCGTGATCTGCTTCTGGAAATAGAGCGTGGCGAGGGACTGGTTAAAGGTCTGCATTCCAAACCGGTCCTGGCCGGACTGCATGGCGGAATAAACCTGGTGAATTTTGTCTTCGCGAATCAGGTTGCGCACGGCGGCGTTGGGAACAAGGATTTCCATGGCCATCACCCGGCCGTTTCCTCCCACGCGCGGCAGCAGCGATTGGCAGAGAATGCCTTCCAGAACGAGCGAAAGCTGAGCGCGAATCTGGGATTGCTGGTGCGAGGGAAAAACGTCAATGATGCGGTTGATGGTGGAAGCCGCCGAGTTGGTGTGCAGCGTTCCGAAGGTAAGGTGACCTGTTTCTGCAATGCGTAGCGCGGACTCAATGGTTTCCAGGTCGCGCATTTCACCAATGAGCACCACGTCCGGATCTTCACGCAGCGCGGCGCGGAGAGCGTCAGTGAATGATTTGGTATCAGAGTGGACCTCGCGCTGGTTCACCAGGCAGCTCTTGTTTTGGTGTACAAACTCGATGGGATCTTCAATGGTGATAATGTGATCGTGCCGCTCGACGTTGACCTTGTCCAGCATGGCGGCGAGCGTGGTGGACTTGCCTGAACCGGTGGGACCGGTGACCAGCACGAGACCGCGCGGCTTTTCGCACAGCCTGGCGACAACGGCAGGAAGATTGAGCTGCTGGAAGGTCTTGATCTCGAACGGAATCACACGGTAGACAGCCCCGACCGCGCCGCGCTGATTGAAGCAGTTGCCGCGGAAACGGGCGAGCCCCTTCAAACCGAAAGAGAAGTCGAGCTCGAGATTTTCTTCGAAGCGGTGCTTCTGCGCGTCTGTAAGGACGCTGTACGCCAACTGCTTGGTCTCAGAAGGGGTGAGCGGCGGCATATCGAGCGGCTGAAGGTGGCCGTGCACACGAACTTGCGGCGGCGAGTTAGTGGTGATGTGCAGATCGCTGCCGCTCAAGTCGAGCATCTTCTTTAACAGATCACTAAGCGTTAAATTCATTGTGAGTACCGT
>DATFDA010000251.1:0-5655 GCA_035252525.1 Candidatus Angelobacter sp.
GATCCTGGAACCTGATTACCGCATCAAGGGACTGCGCGATTCCAAGCTGCTGGATGAAAAGACGCGGGAAAAGCTGGCGGCGCGAATCAAGGAACATGCCATCGCCTGGGCCGTGGCCGCTGTGGATGTGGCCCGCATTGACCAGCTCAACATCTACTGGGCGTCTTTACTCGCCATGCGCAACGCAATCGCGCAGCTTGCGCCGGTGCCGGACCATCTGCTGATTGACGCTGTGCGTCTCGATCTCGATTGTGAGCAGACCAATATCATTCACGGCGACGCGCTCTCCATCTCCATTGCCGCTGCATCTATTGTGGCCAAAGTTGAGCGCGATGCCATGATTCGCCGCTGGGACCCGGTTTACCCGGAATATGACCTGGCGTCGAACAAGGGATATCGCTCACCCAAACACCTGGCCGCGCTCAAAGAGCACGGCCCCACGCCGCTGCACCGCCTGTCATTCGCGCCGGTATGGATGCGCAATGCCGCGCTGCAGGAGGAATTCTCCTTCATAGAGGAAGAAGAAGCGCTGGAAGCTGCGGCCGGCGATTAGCCCTTGGCGGTTTACAGTTCGCCTTTGCCGTCTTTCTTCTGGCCATAGGTCACGCTGACGTGCGTGCCTTCAGTGTCACTGGAGACCGTAACCAGTACGGTGCGAGCGTCGCCATCCTGATTGGCGGAAATCACTCCGCCCTCACTGCCTGCAGTGGTGGTGGTGAGCTTCATGCCGGCGGAGGTGAGTTGTTCAGAGTAATAGCTCATGATCTTCTCCGGCGAATCTTTGCTGGCGAAGACATATGTGCCGCTTTGCTTGCCTTTGTCTTCCACAGACATGGTGTTTTGCGGCGAGACTCCGGGATACACCGGCACCCATCCGGGAGCGCTGTTGGCATTGGCGCCGATTTTCACCGTGCCGTCATCGCCCTTCATCACGAGCGTGCCGGAATCGGTGTCCGCCGTGATGGATGCCTGTTTGCCCTGATCGTCAATGACTACCATGGTCTTTTTGGCGGCGTCGAATTTCAGCGTGGTGGTTTTGCCGCTCTTCTTTTCGCGCACCACCATGGTTCCAGTGTTGTCATTGCTGGAGACGACCTGCAACTGCGGGTTGTTCATCACCACCATTTTGGCCGCAGCCAGGCCCGGATTCTTTCTGATCAACTCCGGATCAAGTCCCGCCTGCTTGGCCTTGTGCATAAAGAAGAAGCCAAGTCCCGCCAGAGCCACAATCACAAAGATAACCAGCGCGGCAAAGACGCCGACAATCCACAGAATGACTTTTGCGCCCGAGGATTTGGGCGGGGCCGGCGGCATTCCTCCGGGCATTTGTGGGCTCATAGATGGCGTTGACATAGCATTCTCCTCTTTTAGGGTGGATATTTTTTGTGGGGGGACTCGACGACTGTGCAGCATTATACGGTCTCTTCAGCCGTCGGCCACGTGCTTTTTTGCCTTAATTCCGAGTTCCCCCGGGATCATTTGCCTGTTCGCGCAGGGTTATTTCGCCTGAGAGGGCAGCAAGCTACTCCTCCGCTGTTCTCGCGCCGCCTGCGCTGCTTCGGGCAGCGGCTCGCGCCGGTAAAGGCGGATCGTATTCTGAACCACCGAGATGCATAGGACCAGCAGCATCCCGGAGATTCCCAGCGTCCCGCCGATATCGAAGATACGGTAAGCGCGTCCCGCCAGATGCGCCATGGACCTCCAGAGCAGTGTGATATTGCCCAGGCACAGGAGCAACCGCAGTTCGGTGGGTCCCATTTTGAAATAGGAAATTTTGAAATCACCCAGTGTGTAGCTGGCAAGATAGATTTCAACCGAAAGCATCAGATAAGAAATCAATAGCCCCAGAGCGATCCAGGGCGACATGTATCCGGACAGCGCCAGGCCGCCGAGCAGGAACAACGCGCTGAAGGCGTCCACCACGTGGTCAACATAAAATCCGTAGCGTGGACGGCAGCAGTTCCGGTAGCGCGCCAGGGTGCCATCCAGGCTGTCACCCAACCAGTTGATCGCCAGACAGACGATAACGACGAGCAGTCCAAGGCGATTGCTGCGAGACCACCAATAACCAATCCCGGCGCCGAGCATGGCCACCAAGCCGATAAGCGTAAGATGATCAGAGTTGATCCAGGCCGGAGTTCGGGCTGCCAGCCAGAGAAGGGTTCTTTTTTCCAGTCCCGCCAGAAAGCTTTGCTGCGTGCGTTTGGCTTCACGAAAATGAAGTGTGTGATGCTGTGACATTGCTTTGTTTGCCTCCATGCGCAACATGCGCGCTTGCGCCGGCAGGCGACAATGCACCCGGCCTCTTTGCCAGGTAAAAAAATCATCAACAGGCAAGTCATTTAAAAGCAGAGCTTTGCAGAAGAGATCAAGCGGCTGGATGATCTTCCATTGAACTTCAGTCGGGTGACAGCATCACCCGGAATGCGCAGACACAGCATCTACTTTGATTAGAATTTTCACACAAACAGAAAAATTAAAATTTGTAACTGTGCTTACTTAATCTTGACAGGGAGACGGACTGCGATGACAATCTATCCACCCTTGGCACGAAACACCCCGCAGTCGAAGTCGCAGTGGCAGTCGTGGCTCTAACCAGCAGTAAAGTTCAAGCGACGGAGAAGTTCATGAAACCTTTGGAGCAGAGTACGGCGCCGTCGCCGTACCAACGCAGAACTATGATCGATCGCGCCACACGTCACACACTGTGTGTCCCGCTACGTTACCGTCTAGCGGGGCAGGAAGACTGGTCTATGGGTGAGACCATCAATATGAGCGAATCGGGCCTGTTGTTTTCCTCAGACCATCTTCTGGAAATTGATGACCGCCTGGAGATCACTTTCCAAACCAAAGGCCCTCTGCTGCTGGAAAGAAGCATGCGCCAGGCACAGGTGGTGCGCCGGACTTTAAATAACTGGCCGGAAACCCGTCTTGTATTCGCCGCCAGGTTCTGCTCCTAATCCTCCCAGCAACTCCGTTTTTTCAGGAACATGACCGGCCAGTATGGCCGCCCTGAGCTGCATCTCAATCAGTCAATACAATCGGAATAAGCCGGCCGCTACCGCCTGAACATTGACCGCGAGAGTGGAGCGATTCATACTGGAGCGGCTGGCCCCAAATTATCAGGAATGGTGAAGGCAGAAGCATATGGATTCAGAAGGAGATACCAAACGCAAAGTGTCTTTCGAGCGTTTTGGCCGCAAATTGGACGAGGAATTTGGCGATGCTGCCCGCAAGGTGGAGCAGGAGAGCGAGCGGGTGATCACTTATTTGAACGACGAAGTGGTGCCTGCGATTCGCAATCACTCATCCAAGGCGCTGCGCGTGGCCGCAGAAAAGCTGCGACAGCTCGCAGAGTTCATGGAGAAAAACCGCTCCAGTTAGCGGTAGCTTTTGTTTTTCTGCTTTGCCTTGCTGGTTGCGGAACCCACAGGCGTCCGGATACGGCGCATGTACCTCCTCCACCTCCGCCACAGCCTTCGCCTGAAACAAACACCGCATCCATTCCTCGCCCGCCGGTTTCAATTCCGCGCCCAACTCCATCGATTCCGCCGGCAAGACCGGTTCCCACACCAAAGAAGGAGCCCGAGGACGAAATCATTGTTCCGCCCAATGCCAAAGTGCTCTACACACAAGTGGGCTGGGCGAGCTGGTACGGGCCAGGCTTTCAGGACCGCAAGGGAGCGAACGGCGAAACTTTTGATACCAACAGGATGACGGCCGCGCACCGCACGCTGCCGCTCAATTCCATTGTGCGGGTCACGGACCTGAAAAGCGGAGATTCCGTAATTGTCCGCATTACGGACCGCGGGCCTTTTATTGGCGACCGCATTCTTGACCTTTCACGCGCCGCGGCACGCAAGCTCACAGTCTTTCAGCGCGGCACCGCACTCGTCCGCATTGAGGTGCTGGAAACTCCAGCATCCATTACCAGCGGCGGTCGCTGGTGCGTGCAGATTGGCGCATTTCCTGATCGTGAAGAAGCAGCGAGATTGAAACAGAGGATTACGCGCCGGTATCACACGGCCAAGGTGCTGCAATTCTCAAGTCCCATGGGAGGAGACTGGCTGCGCATTCTGGTAGCGAATGACGACAAGAAGCGCGCCGAGTCGCTGATTGAGGAGACACACACCGACGCGGCGAAGTTTCTGGTAAGAATGGACTGAAGTCATCGCCGTGATCCACGGCTTCGCCGGGACAGGTCGCGCGTGATCGCCGTGATCGGAAAATAAAAGGCTTGCGCTGCTGCAATGGATTTGCCGCGGTTTCCTAAAAGTGTTTAGGCAATCACATTGGAAAAGATGAAGTCATGCGGCCAATCCTGTTTGTAGCCGTGCTGGCGGAGGAAGGTGGCCAGTTGCGCCCAGTGACGCACGCCGTGCAGCAAAGCGTGGATAAAGATTTTTCTCCGGCTGGCCGTCAGGGTGCCGCCGGTGCGGGTGGGAAAGGTAAGTTTGCCATCCCAGTCGGGATCGTTGGCGGCCACGGCAAAGCTGCGCAAGTCTTCCAGGCTCTTGTGCCCCATCAGGAACAGCTCCGGCCCAGTTTTAGCGGTGAGGCTCTCATACTCAGTGACGGGAAGGTTCAGCAAGCGTTCGGCATAGCGCATCTGCACGATCACAATGTGCAGCACCAGTTCACGCACGGTCCTGGTTCCGGCGATGTCACAAGGCAACTCCAGCGCCGCCGGGCAGGCTTTGAAGAAATCACGCCAGCGATTGGTTTCTTCCGCGCAGTAGTCGAGCAATTCACCAAAGCTTAGTCCGCGCATGTGGCATTGACCTCAAGAAAAACTATAAAGCAAAAGCGCTGCTGGAAGCTGGCTGATGGCAGGTCACGGCCGGCGCTGGCAAGCGGGGAATCTGGTTCGTTATCCGTTCGGCGAACAAAAATTCTGCAAATCTCGTTGACAATTCGCTTTACATTCGAGATACTTTCGCTCGTATGGCTATTACCAAAAGACAACGCGAAGTTTACGACTTTATTCACGACTTTGTGCAGAAGAATGGCTACTCGCCGTCCTTTGAAGAGATAGGAAACGGGCTGGGCTTGAGTTCGCTGGCTACGGTACACAAGCACGTTTCCAATCTTGAGAAAAAAGGGCTGCTCAAACGCGACTACAACCGCAGCCGGTCGATTGACGTTCTGCCGGTGCGTGGCTTGTTCCGCCGCCTGCCACAGAAGCCCACGGAAGTAGCTCTGCCGCTGATGGGCCGCATTGCCGCGGGCCAGCCCATTGAAGCCGTGGAGAACCCGGAAACCATTTCCCTTGGCGACATCACGCGCTCCAAGGATGTTTTTGTCCTGCAGGTAAAGGGCGAGAGCATGAAGGACGAGCACATTGTGGATGGCGATTATGTGCTGGTGGAAAAGGTCAACAACGCCCGCGACGGAGAAATTGTGGTCGCGCTGGTGGAAGGGACTGACGCCACGCTCAAGCGGATTTATCGCGAAGGCGAGAAGATCCGGCTGCAGCCCTCCAACACCGCCATGAAGCCCATCATCGTGCCTGCCAAATCTGTGCAGTTGCAGGGTCGGGTGATTGGCGTGCTGAGAAAATACTGAAAGGAGATTTGAAATTTGAAAGGTTAAATTTTCGAATTTCAAATCTCTGCTTCACCGCTCCACGATCGCGTTGGAAAACGCTGCCGCCAT
>DATFDA010000252.1:0-7152 GCA_035252525.1 Candidatus Angelobacter sp.
CGCAGCGGCTCGCCGATATTGTGTTGGCCCGTCCTGAAGCAGTGGAACTGGGAGAAGTTTCCAGCGAACCTCAGCCAGTTGCCATTGAAGTGAAATCCCTCGATTTCCGCTACTCGGAAGGCGACCCGTGGCTTCTGAAAAATATCAATCTCCAGATTCGCTCAGGAGAGTGCGTAGCCATTACCGGCCCCTCTGGCGCTGGGAAATCCACGTTGCTCAAGTTGATGGCAGGCTTGCTTCAGCCCCAGGCCGGAGACGTTGTCATCAATGGGCATTCGGTTTGCGCCAGCCGCGCAGCCGTTCTGGGCAAGGTGGGGTTTGTGTTGCAGGACGATTCCCTTTTTGCCGGCAGCATCAGTTCGAACATTGCTTTTGCGTCTGATGTCCCCGATCTGGAACGGGTGCAGGCATGCGCGCGCCTTGCCTGTCTGCATGATGAGATCATGGCCATGCCGATGGGGTATGAAACTCTCATCGGTGAGATGGGTGGAGCGTTGTCAGGAGGTCAGCAGCAGCGGCTCCTACTGGCCCGCGCACTCTACCAGCAGCCGTCCATCCTGATCCTCGATGAAGCCACAAGCCATCTGGATGTTCCCACAGAACAACGGATTGCGACCATGTTTTCTGAGCTTCGGATAACACGAATCTTCGCCGCGCACCGGCCGGATACGGTGGCGATTGCTGACCGCGTTCTTGCGTTAACCGGAGCAGGTCTCACCGAGATAACTCAGCGAAAAAGCAGCCCTGATCGCAATGGCGCATCTCGAGATCACCTGAAGGCTGGAAAAGGAGAAACCTATGCCAAGGCACAGATTGACTAGGGACTCTCCGCGTTCCGGTGCTTGTGGCCATGAGGAAAAGATTGAAAGGTCTTTCATCCATGTTTGACCGGCTTAATTGAAGTAAATCCCGTTCATCAGGAGCAACTATGGCAAGTGACAAGGAAAACAGAGTACTCGGCCGCATGGGCGCCCGCGATATTTCCACTCAGGAGCTAGATCAGGTATCGGGTGGCGGCGGCAATGCGTTCCACACACTGGTTTGCACCGCAGCCCTGGCCACAGGCACCATCACAGGCCCTGGGGATGGTGATGGATGCAGTGACAGCGATTCAGATTCGCATTTCATTTAGAAGAAGAAGCAGTCGTAAACGCGAATCAGGATAAAAGCTTGGAGCCGGTCCACCGGCCCCAATTTAAAAAAGGAGAAACGAATGAATCAGGACAACAGAGTATTAGCTCGCATGCAAGCTCGTGATCTCACGGAAAACGAGATCCACGTTGTAACCGGAGGAACTGTCCACACGGAGACCGTGTGTACCGTTCTGAACGCTACCTTCGCTGATGGTGATCCAGGCGAGTGCGGGGCCTAAATGGCTCCGCGTTTTTCTTCAGGGCTGGTCATGGCCCTTCAAAGAAAATGAAAGGAGACTCAATGAATCAAGACAGAGTGTTGGCTCGTATGCAGGCTCGGGACCTGACCGAGAAAGAGATGCAGGTAGTGACCGGAGGAAGCATCCGCACTGCCACCGTGTGTACGGCGAAGGGCGCTTCCTTCCTCGACGGCGATCCCGGCGAGTGCTAGTTGCTGCGGGGCCAGAAATGGCCCCAGTTTTGCTAGGAGGAATTTATGAGAAATGAAACAAGAGTGTTGGCTCGGCTGCAGGCTCGCGAACTAACTGAAAGCGAAAAGCAGGTTGTAACCGGCGGAATCGGCACAAAGACTGTTTGCACCATCGGAGCTTCAAACGCGAAAGATGGCGACGTTTCTCTCGGCGAGTGCTGACAATGGACGGCCTTGCCGGCCGTCGCATTATTAAGATGACGTTTTCTGCTCACACTAAGAGTTTGCAACTGAAAGGGGAACGAACCATGAATCAGAACAACCGAGTGCTGGCCCGCATACAAGCACGGACTCTCACTGAAGAGGAAATTCAGTCTGTGAGCGGCGGAGTACAGACCAAAACCAAGTGCAGTTTTATTTCCGGGAAACTTACCGATGGTGACCCCGGCGAGTGCTGAAACAGCCGCAGGCACCACTGGCGTTGTCCAAAGGCATGAGCTTTGACAAACGGCTTTTTAATCGAAAGGAGAGAAAGATGAATCAGGACAATCGTGTTCTTAGCCGCATTGGCGCGCGCGATCTTAGCGCCGAGGAAGTCGATCTGGTGTTCGGCGGTTTCCGCACCCACACCCTTACACCCTGCATTGTTGATCGCCAGGGCAACTTCTTCAATGGTGATACTGCCATTGGCGAGTGTTAATCAACTCCACAGCAGGTGGCGCATTACAGCCACCTGCTTTATCCCACTCCCAAAAGGGGGACACCTTTGTGAAAATCGTGATTTTAGCGTACGCCAATGACAACCATACAGCGCCTCTCAAGTGGGCGCTGGAGAAGGCCGGCTACGCCGTGGAATGCTGGAGCGGACTGGGCTGGAGTCCGGAACAACAGGCGACCATCACTTTTGATGGAAGCACGAGGATGACGCTTGGCGCCTATACATTAGAACCCGGCGACGTTGTATGGATCCGGCGTCCTAATCAGCCAATGCCTAATCCAAAAGTGGCAGAACCGGACCGTAAATTCGCTGAAGGCGAATACCGCTGGTTCTCCTGGTCAGTGATGTATCTGTTTGAAGCGTTAGGGATTCGCGTCATCAATCCTTATTCGGCTTCGCGCGCCATCAACAATAAATCGCTGCAACTGGTCCTGGCCAAAGCCGCAGGCATGAATATACCCGAGACCATCATGTCAAATTCGCCGGCTGCAGTGAGGACCTTCCTGGAGCAAAGGCAGGGCGTGCGGACCATCTGCAAAGCCTTCTTCCCTCACGTCTGGCAAAAAAATAACGGCGGCATCGCCGTGACGGAGACATTTGAAATCAAGCTTGATCAGCTTCCCTCTGATGAAGTTCTGACCTATGCGCCCGCGATCTACCAGGAGATGGTGGTCAAGACGTTTGATGTCCGGACAGTTCTGCTCGGCAAAACTGTCTATTCCTACTCATTGCACAATCCCAAGGGCGCGCTCGATTGGCGGCAGGATTGCGGTCAGGGGCTGGTGGAAGTCAGATACATTGATACACCTCCGGAAGTTGAGAAAGCTATTTTGGCTTTTGCCAAAGAAGCCGGCATTACCTTCGGCAGCATCGATTTTGCCATTGATGACGAGGGCCGCTGGTGGTTCCTGGAAATCAATGAGGAAGGCCAGTTCCTCTGGCTGGATGAATTCAATAACGAGATCAACATCCAACAGAAGTTTCTTGCTTTCCTCACATCAGCCGAGGGCGCCTCGCGGGAGGTCATTGAAGAAGGGCAATCGCGGTTCCCATCTTGGAAGGACTTCTGCGCGTCTCCAGAAAAAGACCAGCTACCGCCGGAATATTCCGCCGGACCAGTACCGTTTCTTTCTGTGGAACCTTGAGTTTGCCGAGAGGAAGATCAGAGAGATGATTGAGAATTAGACTGGAGGCCGCGGATTAACTCCGCGGCCCCCAAGCGGGACCGGTTTGCTTCAGCAATGAGCTCATCGCACCTTTAGGCTCTCGGCCGTCTCTGGCTGATGCCTGAGTTCGTCAAGGTTCACAAGAACGCGCTTCCAATCTTTTTCGTGGCGTTTGGTTTCAAAAGGTCGGTTCAGATCACTATAGAAACTCAGGATGTTTTGGCGAAGCTCGGGCGGCGCGCCGGCAAAATTCTTTTGCGATAGCTCTTTCAACAGTCGTGCATAGGCCCGATCAGCCAGTTTGTACTCACCGGGAGTGGTCAGGTTTCCGGTATCGAGATCATCGTCTACCAGAACAAGCTGCTTCTCTTCTGTTATCACCAGCGATTTTCGGTACGCAGCCACAGTCTGTTCGACGCTTGCAATGTACATCTTTTCTGTTTCGGGAGTGGGTGGTTTGGGATCAATCACTCGCAGCGGTCCAACTTTGGGAAGGACCTTGATAATTACAGCAAGAACTTTTGCGAAAAAGCCCGGATGGTAATAATTCTTGCCCCACTCTTTTTCGTATTCAGCGCGCTTCAGCGTGTAGCGAAATTTTCTGGCATTGAAGTTCGGAATGGCTTCCAGTTCATCCTTCTTTGTGATGAGCGCGGTCTGAGTAAGCCGGGGCAGCCATACGCTCACGGCATGGCGGTAACTTCCGATGGCGCGGTCCTCATCAGAGAGCACTTCATGGACCTCAAGCCCATAGGTGGCGCGAAACGCGCGGTCCAGCACCGGCCGCGCAACTTCAAAGCCGATAAAGTCATGGTATGCCTGCGAGGTGTAACGCTGTTTGGCCACCTCCAGCACGTCAAAGCCAAACTCGGTCTGGATGTGTGAAGGCGGATCATCGCTGTAGGTGATTACGTCGCCAAATTTCTTGCGCAACTTGGGAAATTCCATGGGAACGGCGCGATTCACCGTGGGATGGCCATTCGTGTCAGATACGTAATGCGCCAGCGCTCCAAGAGCAAATGCCAGCTCATCAGGATTTTGCGCCTGGCGCACCATCTCCATTACAAAGTCACCGCTGCGAACGTAGTGCACCAGATCACTGAAAAATTTGTTTCCGCCGGGATAGTAGCCCATATCCTGGATCAGGCTGCCGCCGTACGCGTAAGCATGGGCTTCACGCAACTGCTGCGGTGTAATGTTCGGGTAGCGTTCACGCAGCAGCTTTACGATTTGCGAGTGCCACAGGAAATCCACCACCTGCTCATGCGTAAGGACTGAGTAGGCCGGAAGCGGCGCTGGGACGGATAAAACAAACAGCGCCAGCACCATGCCGTGAATGAAGCAAAATCTGGTTTGCTTGCGGACGCTGGCCATCAGCAGCTTAGATTCCAATTCCTTTCCAGGTGTTGACCAGCAGCTCCGTTCACCTGGGCTGGTCCGGAGGCACTCCGTTGGGAAAAAGCTTCTGCATAAATTCTTTGTCGGCTGCCATCGCTTTGAACAGATCGTCGCTGACGCCCTCTTTCCACTCCTTATCAAATTGTGAGGGATCCATGCTTCGCGCTTTGTCAAACTCCTGAAGCGATGCAGCCTTGTTTCCCGCCAGATAATCGATGAATGCCAGGTTCATGTGCATCGTTGAATTTGCTGGAGCATATGCCGCTGCTTTCTGCGCACCGGCCTGCGCGCGGCCAACATCGATTGGCTTGGCTTCCAACGCCTTGTACATCTGATCCGAATAGTTGTAGGCGAGATTTAAGTCAAGCAGCCGCCTCAGTTCTTTGAACGGATCAGGATTATCGTCCACGTTGATGTAAATGTATCGGTCGTTATTGATGTTTCTACCGCCGCCTTTTCGCACCACAAGCATGGAGGCGGACTGGCGTCCACGAGCATCGCCGCCTGCGGCATCGCCGGCTTTGAGCGCGGCATAGAGCTTTTCCGCCAGCTCTCCCTGGGTGGACTCAAATGCCTTGCCCATGGCTTCCGGTACTTGCGGCCCAACAAGAATATTTCCCTGAGCAGACCAGGTCTTGCCCTGCCGGTCGCCGGCCCAATGGGGCGCGTTCGGCCCCGTATAAGCCGCAATGTTTCCTTTGGCATCCACAATTGCTAACTGGCGTCCATCTTTGCCTTGGAATTTGTCGTCAGCCAGAATCTTTTTGAGTACCTCCGGCGCGGTCATTCCGTGCCGCAAGAGATCGATCGCCTGCTGGCCATAGCCGACATTCACATTCGCTTGCGTTGCTACGGCGCCCACATTCGCCATGGCCCACGGCACCACCGACCCGACGGAAAAATAACGCGATGCCACAGCCACTCCCAGATCTCCGTTTTGCGGATCAATGGCTACAATGGAAAAGGTGGAAACCGGGGGCAGCTTTCGTGTCTGCCCGAAAGCGCTTGCGGCCAGCAGCAAGAAGATTACGCTGGACCTGCTCAATGCCACGAATCGTTTGATCATCGAGAACATGGGAAACGCCTCTTCCGTCATTTTCTTGCCAGCTCTTTCTCGGAAAGAATTCTCTCCGTTGAACTCTCCGCCTCAGAGGGCGACAACAACACCGACCCCACGGATCCAAGGATTACAGCAATAGCTACGACCATCAGGAGCGGAATAGGCTCACGCAACAGCAGAGCGCCTTCCAGAACGGCGATGACTGGTGTAATCAAGCTGATTGTAGCCAATTGATACGGCTGAATTGTCTTCAGCAGCCAATAGTAAATTACAAATGCAGCACACGAGCCAAATAGAACCAGAAACATCATCGCGGCAGAAGCGGTTCGCGTCCAGCTCGCGTGCAGATGCGATTCGAGTGCCCATGTTCCCCAGAAGAGGACGATGGAGCCAAACAGCAGTTGCAGGCCGGTAGAAACAACCGGATCGATTTCGTGCAGGCGACGCTTGGCATAGACCACCGACCACGAACTCAGCACCACCGAAATTAAAATTGCGGCGGCACCTTCCAGCGAGCGCCCACTGGCGCTCAGTCCAACGGGAAAAAGCAGCAGCAGCCCGCCGGAGGCAACCACCAAAGCGAAAACAGCACGGCGCGGAACCGTGCTATGCATCATCAATGGTGTGAACAGCCCCACCAGCAGCGGCATGGCTGAATACAGCACGGCGGTCATTGAAGAAGGAACGTATTGTTCTGCCCAGAACAGCAATCCATACGGCACAGCCATGATGGTGACGCTGAGTACCAGAAGCGCTTTCCATTGTTCAGAGCCGGAAGGCCATTGACGCCTCTGCATCATCGCGACAATGAGCAACAGCACGGCCCCTGCAAGGAAGCGAATCGCAGCAGCCTCAAGCGGCGGCACATCGCGCACCACTACACGAATAGCCAGCCATGTGCTTCCCCAGATGAGACAGAGGCCCAGGTAGCCCATGATGTGATTTCGATTGAGTGTTCCCGGCATGTATAACCAGTCTAACTTGACCAGCTCTGGAAGTGACGCTCCACAACCAAGTTGCCGCATGAGCGCATTTAGCATCTAAGATTGCATGGAGTGGATGCAAAAGCTGCGTGTTCCTCGAAATGTGCCCAAGTGGGCGGGCCGGCGGGCGTTTTCCGTTCTGCTCATCGTGATAGGACTTGCCTTGCTGACTTATGTGGCAAGCCAGTACTGGGGGATGTACCGCAGCCAGCAAACCCTGCAGGCACAGTGGGAAAAACAATCGGCAGCCGCCAACATTCCCGG
>DATFDA010000253.1:0-13680 GCA_035252525.1 Candidatus Angelobacter sp.
ACAAGATGAACCAACATGATCAAATTCGCGATTTACTGGGCCTTGCGGCTGCTCAGGTCCTGGACGGGGCTGAGCAGGCAAGAGTGAAAAACCATGTTCACGAGTGTGCTGAGTGCGCGGCAGAGCTTGCTTCCATGCAGGGAATCGCGGGAGCATTGGGAAACTTG
Organism: Candidatus Angelobacter sp.; assembly: GCA_035252525.1. Lineage (GTDB taxonomy): Bacteria > Acidobacteriota > Terriglobia > Terriglobales > Acidobacteriaceae > Angelobacter. The sequence continues at coordinate 168 of DATFDA010000253.1, forward strand.
CCGGCGCCGCAGCCCTCTTTGGGATTGGCGGCCAGAACGAGGTTACGCGTCGCCTCTGAAGTGGCTGCTCGCGCTGAACGCCGCCGCCACCATCTTGTTACCACATTGCTGAGCTGTTTTGGCTGGACCGTCATGCTGTTCACGCTGCTTGCGGGACGATACTTTGCTGAAGATTTGTCCCGGCTTTTCCATCTCTCGTATGCCCAGTTTGCTATTGGATTTATTGGCTACACCTTGCTTGCCTCTCTGGCCAGCGCGGCCTTCGCCGGACTGATTGCCCCGCATATGCAGGCCGCCAGGAGATTGTCATGAACCGTTTTCGCGATGGAATTAAAGTCATACCCGGGCCGGCATGGCTCATTGCCTTTGTCGTGTTCGCCTGCATGTTCCTTCTGTTATTCGGCATCGCCATACCGCATGATCCCAAGCTTAGCGGCTGGCCGGTGTGGGCAGGCGTGCTGTTTTCCGGCGCCATGGCCATGCTCCTGTTTGTTTACACGCTGCTGGTGGGATATGTGAACGGGGATGCCAAACGCCGCGGCATGAGGCGTGCCCTGTGGACCGTGATCGCCATCTTTGTGCCAAACGGCATCGGCATAATCCTGTACTTTTTTATGCGCGAGCCGGTGCTGGAGCCGTGCCCCAAATGCCACGCGCTGGTTCGTTCGAGCTTCGCGTTTTGTCCCAACTGCTCTGCTCAACTTCGGTCTGCGTGCCCCAATTGCCGCCGTCCTGTTGAGCCCGGTTGGAACACGTGCGCTTTCTGCGGAACTGGCCTGAGCCTCACGCCTACTGCCCGGGCGCGCTGAGAACGCTGATTTTTAGGCCTGAACCAAGGATTCAGCGTACGTTGTTCCAACAAGTGTTGGGGTTTGCCATCAGGTTTCGTTAAAATAAAGTTTCATGGCCACCAGCATTCCAGCCGCAAACCGGCATGCGTTTCAAACGGACGACCTTCGGCTCAAGCCAATCGCGGAGAAGGTTTTGGGCCGCGAGCGCCTGAGCTTTGATGATGCTGTCACGCTCTATCGCTCACCGGATATCCTGGCTCTCGGGTGGCTGGCGAACCATGTGCGCGAGCGGATGCACGGCAACCTGACTTATTTCAACGTCAACCGCCACATCAATCCGACCAATGTTTGCGTGGCTGCCTGCCGCCTCTGTGCCTTCGGACGGAAGAAAGATGCCCCCGGCGCTTACACCATGGCGCTGGATGAAGCCTTTGCATCCGCAGCGTCAGGCTATTCAGAAGCCGTAACAGAATTTCACATTGTGGGTGGCCTCCATCCAGACCTGCCGTTCCAGTATTACCTTGACCTGATCTCGGGACTCAAAGAGCGCTTCCCGCAGGTGCATTTAAAAGCGCTGACCATGGTGGAGATCGCTTTCCTGGCCAAGCGCGCCAAGCTGACGATTGAAGAAACCTTGCGTCAGCTCAAGAATGCCGGTCTGGATTCACTGCCCGGAGGCGGCGCAGAGATTTTCCATGAGCGTGTCCGCCGCGTGATTTGCGACCACAAGATCGACGGCGACCAGTGGCTTGATACGGCGCGGACAGCGCACAAGATTGGTCTCAAATCTAACGCCACCATGCTTTACGGCCACGTGGAAAATGAAGAAGACCGCGCTGATCACCTGGTTCGCCTGCGCGAGCTGCAGGATGAAACCCACGGCTTCCAGACGTTTATTCCGCTGGCCTTCCATCCTGCCAACACGCCGCTGCAACATCTGTTCACCACTACTGGCATGCTGGATCTCAAGCAGATCGCCATTGGCCGCTTGGTGCTGGACAACTTTCCGCACGTAAAGGCGTACTGGCAGATGCTGGGGCCCAAAATCGCGCAAATCGCGCTGCGCTTTGGCGCTGACGATATCGATGGCACGGTGGTGGAAGAGAAGATTTACCACGACGCCGGCGCCACCACCCCTCAGGGGATGCGCCGCAGCGAACTGGAACGCCTGATCCGCGAAGCCGGCCGCGAACCGGTGGAGCGGGATACGATGTACCGGCCGGTCACAAGGACGGAGACGTCATTCACCATCTCAGTTTAGATCAGCCGCCGACCAGCGCGATACAATTCCGATTTCTGATTTGCGAATCCGATTTATCAAAGGCTTAATCACCTCACCAATCACAAATCATTCTGAATTGCCCTACTTCTCGTGGCGGGCGTGCTATTTTCCGAATATGCGTTCAAAGATTTTATCCACGTTCCTCAACTGCCGCTCAATGGAAAACGCCTGCTCAATCTGTTTTGGCGGAACGCGCGACGTGATCTCCGCATCGTTCATTACCAGTTGGCGGAAATTCAAGTCTTCTTTCCATGCTCGCATCGCATGTTTCTGTACGAGACGGTATGCGTCTTCTCGCGACATCCCATGCTCAGCCAGGTCGAGCAGCAACTGGCCGCTGAATACCAGTCCGCCAGTGCTCTCCAGGTTCTTGAGCATGCGATTGGGATATACGAGCAGCGTGTCGATCAAATTGGTGGTCTTGGCCAGCAGATAGTCCACAAGAATAGTGGAATCCGGCAGGATCACGCGTTCCACGGAAGAATGCGAGATGTCGCGCTCATGCCATAAGGCCACGTTCTCAAACGCCGCCTGAGCATTGGATCTAACCACCCGAGCCAGCCCGCAAATCTGCTCGCAAGTGATGGGATTCCGCTTATGCGGCATGGCGGACGAGCCTTTTTGTTTCTCGCTGAAAAACTCTTCGGCTTCGCGAACTTCAGTTCGCTGCAAATGGCGGATCTCAGTGGCGATCTTGTCGAGAGTAGCAGCGATGGTGGCGAGCGTGGCCACATAATAGGCGTGGCGGTCGCGCTGAATCACTTGCGAAGAAATCGGCGCGGCCTGCAACCCAAGCCGTTCGCAAATACGGACCTCCATCTCCGGCTCAAGGTGGGCAAAATTCCCCACCGCGCCGGAAAGCTTGCCCACTCGCATTTCTTCTGCGCTGCGTTCAAAGCGGGTGATATTGCGCTCCATCTCCGCGTACCAGTTGGCCAGCTTCAGTCCAAAGGTGGTGGGTTCAGCGTGGATGCCGTGCGTACGTCCGATGGTGGGCGTGTGCTTGAATTCCTGCGCCCTGCGGCCCAGGACAGCTTTCAGTTTTTCCAGATCGCCCCGAATGATGTGAGAGGCCTCTTTGACTTGCAGAGCTTGCGCGGTATCGACAACGTCATTGGAGGTGAGACCATAATGCAGCCAGCGCGCCTCCGGGCCGATCCGTTCCGCCACGGCGGTGGTAAAGGCAATCACGTCATGTTTGACCTCCGCCTCAATGTCGTGAATGCGCTTCAGGTCGAAGTCGCCCTTACGGGCTATGGCCTGCGCTGCTTCCGGCGGCACGATGCCCGCCTCGGCCAAAGTCAGGCTGGCTGCAACCTCCACCTGAAGCCAGCAGCGGAACTTATTTTCATCACTCCAGATTTTTCCCATTTCCGGGCGTGTATAACGGGGGATCAAGGGCTCTCCTCAAGAGGAAGTGGAATTCGAGAGAACCTGCGATGATAAATGCAGGCAAGCCGCCTTTACCAATAGCCCTCTTTGCAGATCAGCGGCTCTGCACCATAATGGAAGCACTCTTGCGTTATAGGGAATCTAAAGGTTCAAGTCCCCCGGGCAGGACAGCCGGGTTTTGCGGCGGAAAATTTTACGGCCCCCTCCCGGGTTGGTACCCGGAAGAGGGCCAGGCTCGAATCTAGCAGAATGGTATGGATAATACATCGCGGAGCGATATAATGTCAAAAGAAAAGAATTCACGTCCACTCCAGGAATCGGAATATGTGGCGCTGGCGGAGTTTCGCTACCAGCTCCGCAAATTCTTGCGCCGTATGGAGGAAGAGGTCCGTCATTTTGGCATCAATCCGCAGCAATACCAGTTGGTCCTGGCCATTAAGGGCCTTCCCAAGTCTCAGATGCCGACCATCACCTCCCTGGCCGAGCGCATGCAACTGAACCACAACAGCATGGTGGAGCTGGTTGACCGTTGCGAAGAAAGGAACATGCTGCGTCGGCAGCGCTCGTCAAGTGACCGGCGGCAGGTTACACTGGCTCTTACACCTGAAGGAGAAGGACTGCTTCGCAAGCTGGGCAGCGCTGCCCGCCAGGAATTGCGCAGCATAGGTCCTATGCTGGTGGAATCCGTGCATCGGCTGACCGAGGAGAAGACGGTCAGCACCACAGACAACAAGACAAGAAAAGCTGTTATCAAGAAAGCAGGTTCATGAAAGAATTCACCCCGGCCAAACCTCTTAAGCCAGCAAAACATCAGGAAACATCCGTAGAGTCGCTCAGGGATTTTTCTACCACCTGGCGTGTGCTGCCCATTTCAGTACTGGCGATTATCATCGGCGTGGTTGCCGCGTACGTGGCTGTGATCCTGTTAAGGCTCATTGGCTTCTTCACCAATTTGTTTTTCTACCTGAGGGTGAGCACAGCTTTCAGCCCGGCCGCGGGCGCGGTCTGGCCCATACGCTCCATCTCCTTTGCGCAGCACCATATTGGGTGGCTTGCACTCTTTGTTCCCATCATCGGCGGCGTCATCGTAGGGCTGATGGCGCGCTACGGCTCAGATAAGATTCGCGGCCACGGTATTCCTGAGGCAATTGAGGCCATTCTGCTGCACGGGGCCAAAGTGGAGCCTCGCGTGGCTATATGGAAGCCGATTTCGGCGGCCATTGCCATAGGCTCCGGAGGGCCGTTCGGCGCCGAGGGCCCAATCATCATGACCGGCGGGGCGTTCGGATCATTGATCGCCCAGTTTTTTCACCTCACCAGCGCAGAGCGCAAGACCCTGCTGGTGGCGGGTGCTGCGGCCGGCATGTCCGCCACCTTCGCAGCTCCGTTTGCCGCAGTGCTGCTGGCGGTGGAGCTTTTGCTTTTTGAATGGAAGCCGCGCAGCTTTATCCCCGTAGTGCTGGCCAGCGTGGCGGCCGAAGCCGCCAGAATTCACCTGCTCGGGCCAGGTCCAATTTTCCCTGTGCCGACCCACGAGGTTACGTTTAGCCCGGCAATCATGTTTGGGTGCCTGCTCACCGGTATTCTGGCAGGCGCGCTCGCCGGCGGGCTCAGCAACTTTGTTTACGGCGTGGAAGATACGTTTGCGCATATGAAGCGCATCCACTGGATGTGGTGGCCGGCCATTGGCGGCCTGGTGGTAGGAATCGGCGGCTTGATTTATCCGCGTGCCCTCGGCGTTGGGTATGACGTGATTGCCGACCTGCTCAAAGGCAATGTCACCCTGAAGTTGATTCTTGGCGTCCTGCTGGTGAAGTCCGTCATCTGGGCAATTTCCCTGGGTTCTGGAACTTCAGGAGGCGTTCTGGCGCCATTGCTGATGATGGGTGGTTCTCTGGGCGCACTGGAAGCGTTGTTCCTGCCCAACCAAGGGCAGGGATTCTGGCCGTTGATCGCCATGGGCGCCATTCTCTCAGGCGCGCTGGGCGCCCCGCTTACCGGAGTGATTTTCGCCTTCGAACTCACCAGCGACTACCACTCCATTTTCCCGCTTTTGATCGCCTGCATGGCGGCGCATGCGTTTACCGCGCTTACGTTGCCGCGATCCATCCTTACGGAAAAGCTCAGCCGTCGCGGCCATCACCTCACGCGCGAATATGTGGTGGATCCCATGGAATCCATGGCCGTAGAAGATGTGATGCGAACCAGCATCACCGCCTTCCCGGCGGAGACCACGTTGGCTGAGATGAGACAAACCGTGGAGCACGAGAACCGCCGCGGCCAGCGCGTTTATCCGGTCATTGACGACAACCGTATGCTGGTGGGGGTGTTTACGCGCGGCGATATAGCCAAGATCATGGCCAACGTTGAACCTGCTGAAGGCGGCCGCATCCATTTGCGCGACGTCATCGGCAAAGAGCCCGTGGTCGCTTACATTGACGAGCCTTTACGCTTCGTAGTCAACCGTATGGCTACCACGACGCTCACGCGGTTCCCCGTGGTGAAGCGTGGCGACAAACCGGAACTGCTGGGAATGGTGGCCATTGATGACCTGCTCAAGGCGCGTGAACTCAGCGTGGAAGAGGAGCAACGGCGCGAACGGGTTCTGCGCTTGCGCATTCCGGCTTCTTTGCGCTGGCATGGCCCTCAGGAAAAGCAGGAAGAGAAGCAGATGAGCTAAACAGCCGTTGCTTTACTGCACAGGTGACTTTGTTGCGCCGGGATCACTGTCCCACGCCGAAGAGCTCAGCCATTTCCTGGTAGAGAAACCCGTGACCGGGAAGGTAGGGTTGGATCCACTTGCCATCAAGCACAAACTGGGGGATGGCGCGTTTGCCCGTCCTCCGGATCACTTCTTCCGCAGCGCCGGGGATCTCTTCAATATTGATCTCTTTGTAGGCAATCTGGTGCTGCACCAGCCAGCGCTTGGCGGTATGGCAATCGCGGCACCAGGGGGCTGTATAAACGGTTAGATTCAGGTTTTTCAAGACAAGTTTTAGATGCTTGAGAGTCTCTTCCGGCTTCAGGAATCCCCGACTTGGGTAAGTGCCCACAATCAGTTGCGATGAAAGAAAACCGCCCGTTTCCAGGCGGTCTTTCGATTGTGCAAGGGTATCTTACTTGGCCTCGGGTTTCGGCTGCTCAACGGAGAGCAACTCGACGTCAAATACCAGCGTGGAATTGGGACCAATGCTTCCGTCCGGAGTGCCGCGTTCGCCGTATGCCAGATCAGATGGTATGAAGAGCTGCCATTTGGAGCCTGCGGGCATGAGCTGCAAAGCCTCAGTCCAGCCTTTGATCACGCCGTTCACCGGGAATCTTGCCGGTCCGCCGTGCTTGGCAGAGCTGTCAAACTCAGTCCCGTTGATCAGAGTGCCGGTGTAGTTGCACTCCACGGTGTCAGTGGCTGTGGGCTTGGGACCGGTGCCTTCCTTCAAAATTTTGTACTGCAGGCCGCTGGGCAGAGTAACCACGCCAGGTTTCGCCTTATTGGCGGCCAAATAAGCCTCGCCATTTTTTTTGTTGGTGTCGCCCTCTTCCTTCATCTTTTGCGCCTGCTGGGCCCGGACTTCATTCTGCAACTCCATGAGAGCAGCGTGGCCTTCTTCTTCAGTGATCAGAGGCTTCTTGCCGGACATCGCATCCTTCAGGCCCTGCGCAAACAAGTCAGGATCAATATCAACCGACTGGCGGTGCAGGCTGGAGCCCACATTGATTCCCAGAGCGTAGCTGGCTTTCTCTTTGTTCGTTTTGAACGGGGAATTTGAAGGCGTTGACTGCTCTGATGCAGCGGGCGACTGAGCCTTGGGTTGCGGGGCCGCCGGGGGCGCCTGAGTTTTTGATGAGGAGCCACTCTGCGCGATAGCTGCTCCGGTACCGGCAACAAGCAGCAGCGAGAGGCTCCAGGAAGTTAATGTTGGTTTGAGCATGTAAGCATTCTCACATTCATGGCCGGAGCTGTGCAAACCGGGTTTTCTCCTTAGTACCGTGAGGCAGGTGGCTCATTCCTTTGGCCGTTCAACTTAGCGTGGCAGCAGCCAACAGCCCCTCTGCACCCGGCATCCTTTTTGATTATGCATTTCCATTCCGGCCCTGTTCGGAGCTTTTGGGTCAGCCTTTGCGTGCTCTCCGTGCTGGCGTTTATCGCTGCATGTGGAGTCATTTCACCGCGCAGGATCGTGGTCAACAATCCGCCTACGTCTCCCACGCCCACGGTTTCACCCACGCCCTTCGGCAGTCCAACGCCAACTCCCACGCCTACTGCGACGCCTATGGGGGCAGTGGTTCCGTCGCAATTCCTGTTTACGGCTGATCCCTCAGCCGGCGTGATCCTGGGGTTCAAGATCAACAGCGATGGCGGGCTCTCTCCCGTGCCGGGATCACCGTTCGTGGCGCCAAATTCACCGACGCTGCTGGTTGCAAACGGCAAGGACCTGTTCGCTGCAGACGAGGCCGGTTTGACGGCATTCGCCGTGAATCGCGAAACCGGAACTATCAATAAGCTGGACTCCGTTGCCATGCCGCCCATTACAAACCTGACGGTCGACAGTTCTGACCAGACGGTATTTGCCACCTCTGGGACTCGTCGAACCGAGGTGCGCGTGGTGAACAGTAAACTACAACTCGGCGAAGTATCCGGGATTATGCTCCTGCGGCCAGGAGCTTCATCGGCCGCTGGAGAGGAGAGCGCTGGCCCGCAAGTGAGGGACGCGTCGGGACAGTTCTCGTATGCATTGAACAGCAGCACCGGGGAGATATCCGCGTTTCGGGTTGAAGGCTCAAGCCTGGTTCCACTTTCTCCGGCAACATATCCGGCAGGACATGCGGCGGTTTCGCTGGCAATTGCAAAGCCCTGACCAAGGCACATTCCGAGCCGCTTCAAAAGAAAAAAGCCGCCGATTCTCCTCGGCGGCTTATAAATTGAAAATCGTTAAATCTAGTTGCTGTACAGCAGCACGCCCTCTGTGTTCTCGGCGCCCTCGCCTACTTGACGATAGAAGAGGCGGTCGCCTTCGAGGTAAACCTCGATGAACGCGGGACGCGTAGTGATGGTGCCCTGGATCAGCGCCTCAGACAGCGGGTCCTCAATATATCGCTGCAAGGCCCGGCGCAGAGGACGCGCACCATAGCTACGGTCGGTAAGCGTCTTGTCCAGAATCCACTTCTTCGCTTCCTCATTCACCGTGATGGTGATGTGCCGTTGTGCGAGATTGGTATTGAGCTGTCCAACCAGCAGTTCCAGAATCTGGATGAGGTCCGGATCCGTCAGAGCGTTGAAGATGATTACTTCGTCCAGACGGTTCAGGAACTCTGGATTGAAGGTCCGCTTGACCTCAGACTTCACCATGTCCTCGACCTTGTCCGAGACAACGTCTTCTTTGTCCACCTGGAAGCCAAGGCCTTTGCGCTTCATCAGGTGACGCGCGCCGATGTTGGACGTCATCACGATGATCACGTTCTTGAAATCAACCGTGTTGCCCAAGCCGTCCGTGAGTTGGCCGTCTTCAAGCACCTGCAACAGGATGTTGAATACATCCGGGTGCGCCTTCTCGATTTCGTCCAGCAGGACAACCGAGTACGGCGAGCGCTTCACACGTTCGGTCAACTGTCCGCCCTCTTCGTAGCCTACGTATCCAGGAGGCGAACCGATCAGCTTGCTGACCGAGTGCTTCTCCATGAACTCTGACATATCGAAGCGAATCAGCGACTTCTCGCTGCCGAAGAGGAACTGCGCCAGAGTGCGCGCAACTTCCGTCTTGCCGACGCCCGTAGGTCCCAGGAACAGGAATGATCCGATCGGGCGGTTCGGCGATTTAAGGCCTGCACGCGAGCGACGAATCGAACGGGCCAGAGCACTGATCGCCTTGTCCTGCGAGATCACGCGCTTGTGCAGCTCTTCTTCCACGCGCAACAGCTTTTGCGTTTCTTCTTCCTTGATGGAGGTGACGGGCACGCCGGTCCAGCGGCTGACCACTTCCTCAATGTCCTCGCGGTTGACGACACCGGTGGAGGATTCATCCAGGTGATATTTCTCGCGCAGGGCGCGCAGGTTCTCGCGCTCCTTGCGCTCTTCGTCGGAGTAGAAGCGTGCCTTCTCGAACTCGTGATTCGCGATGGCATTCTCCATCCGGTGAACGATGAACTTGATCCGCTTCTGGACTTCCGTGATCTCATCCGGCAGGGAAGTCTGGCGCAGCTTTACGCGCGCGCCGGCTTCGTCCAGCAGATCGATTGCCTTGTCGGGCAGGAACCGATCAGGGATGTAGCGGTTCGAGTGATACACGGCGAACTGGATAGCGTCATCCGTGTAGCTTACGGCATGGAACTTCTCGTAGCGCTCCTTGATGCCGTAGATGATCTTTACGGCTTCCGTCTCATTCGGAGGCGGAACCTTCACGGCCTGGAAGCGGCGTTCCAGCGAGCGGTCTTTTTCAATGGACTTGCGGTACTCACCCGGCGTGGTTGCGCCGATGCACTGAATTTCGCCGCGGGAAAGCGCAGGCTTGAGAATGTTGGCAGCATCCAGCGAGCCCTCGGCTGAGCCAGCGCCGACCAAAGTGTGCAGCTCATCAATAAAGATGATGCAGTTCTGGCTCTCCATCAGCTCTTTCATGATGGTCTTGAGCCGCTCTTCAAATTGTCCGCGGTACTTGGTCCCGGCGACAATCAGCGAAAGATCGAGTGCGAGGATGCGCTTATCAGCCAGGAATGACGGTACGTCACCATCGGCGATGCGCTGGGCCAGGCCTTCTACAATGGCAGTCTTGCCTACGCCAGGTTCACCGATCAAAACCGGATTGTTCTTGGTGCGGCGGCACAGGATCTGGACCACGCGTTCCACTTCGCCTTCACGGCCTACCAGAGGATCAAGCTGGGTGTCCATGGCTGCCTGGGTGAGGTCCCGCGAGAATTCCGCCAGCAGAGACGATTCACGCGACTGCCCGCGCTGGGGCTGAGCCTTTTCCTGCGTGCTGCGAGCGAGTTCTTCGCGAATGGCGCTCAGGCGCAATCCACGCTCATGCAGGATTTCGGCGGCAAAACACTTTTCTTCCCGCAGCAGCCCAAGCAGCAGGTGCTCGGTGCCAATGTGCTTGTGGCTCAGGCGCTCAGCCTCTTCTGCCGCATAAGCGAGCACACGCTTGCACTCATTGCTCAAAGGAAGATCAACAGACGTGGAGACCTTTTCACGGATCGTGGTGTGTCCTTCAATCTGCTTGCGGATGGATTCCACGGACGCGTGGCTGCGGAGAAAGCGGTTGGTCAAAGCTTTATCTTCACGCAGGAGACCGAGCAACAGGTGCTCCGTTTCGATGTAAGGTGAGCCAAACTGGCTCGCCTCATACCGCGCGAAGAAGATTACGCGCCTGGCTTTTTCTGTGTACCGCTCGAACATGTTACCCTCACCCCAGATGCTCTCGGTCACCTCTGCCTTAAGCATCTTCTCTTCTCCCAGTACGAACAACCGTACTCCCAGGAAGAAGCTTTCCTGCCCGGCCCGGCGAGTTTCAGCCAGAGCGGACAATGGTTCGCTCTACACAAGCGAACCAAAAATCAAATTTTTCCCTCGCCCTCTCCTTATTCTAAATGTGAAGAGAAGCGGGCGACACTTCCTCGGCATGGCCCTGGTGCAATCTCAGAACACGGTCACAGCGCCGGGCAAAGTCCAGGTTGTGGGTGACGATGAGGGAAGTGAGCCGGTACTCCCGATGCAGCCGCTGGATCAACTCAAACACCATTTCAGCAGTCCGGTTGTCGAGGTCTCCCGTGGGCTCATCGGCCATTAAAATCTCTGGGCCGGTAATCAGGGCCCTGGCCAAAGCCACCCGTTGCTGCTCTCCACCTGAGAGTTCGCCTGCGCGATGATGGCTCCGGTTGGCAAGACCAACTTCCTGCAGCCATGTTGCAGCTTTCTCCATCGCGGGCCGGTAGGCAATTCCTCTCATGAGAAGCGGCATAGCAACGTTCTCTTGTGCCGTAAACTCAGGCAGCAAATAGTGAAACTGCCACACAAAACCGATTTCGCGGTTACGAAAATCGGCTGCGGCATCTTCATTCAACTTTCCTGCCTGAATCTGCGCGCAGTATACGTCACCTTCAGAACCACGATCAAGAGTTCCGAGGATGTGCAGCAGACTGCTTTTCCCAGATCCGGACTCACCTACAATGGCGAGCATTTCCCCCTTCCTCACCTGGAAGGACAAATTGTCAAAGAGCACTAAATCTGTATCGCCCGATTTGTAAACTTTTTTAAGTCTATCAACGCGGAGGATTTCAGGCTGCTTTTCTATTGGATGCACTTGTATACCCCAATGGTGCAGCCAGTTACATTCACCAGCATTTTGAGTGCCGTTCTCCGCGCCGGAACGGCGGCTGGGCCTACAGTTTCTAAACCCGTTTGGTGAGCGATAGACTCTGTTATTGTGGCCGCGAAAATCCTCAAGTTTTGATTAATTTCCCTAATTCTCAACAAGCCAAAGTAACCGTCTTTCAGCATCTTGCATCTTGTTCGCCCGGCGACGCAATTAGGCATTTCACTCATAGCGCAGAGCCTCCGCGGGCAAAACCCGCGCGGCTGACCAGGAGGGATAAAGTGTGGCAACAAAGGAGATTAGCAGCGCAACCGCCGCTACTAACAGACCGTCGGTTGCCCGTGGCGCGAAAGGTACATAGTTAATGGAATAAACTTCCGGGTTGAGAGCAAGAAAGTGATACCTGGCGCCGGCAATCGCGACCCCATAGCCGACGATCAGTCCGAGCACCGTGCCAATCACGCCGATCAGCACACCCTGCAAAATAAAGATCTGCCGGACCTGCCTGCGCCGCGCGCCCATGGAAACCAGCACGGCGATGTCCTTCGTCTTTTCCATCACCATCATGATCAATGAAATCAAGATGTTGAGAGCTGCGACAAAAACGATCAATCCAATGGTTAAAAATGTCACAACCCGTTCCAGGCTGAGGGCGCGGAAGAGGGCGCGGTCCTGCTCCATCCAGTTGGTGGCCATGTACTCTGGCCCGGCGACTTTTTGCAACTCCTGGCCCACCTGCTCGGCTTTGTAGAGATCGTCAATCTTGAACTCCAGTACGGAAACCACGTCGCCCAGCGCAGCCATCTTTTGCGCATCGGCCAGCCGAATGAAAGCCCAGGCGCTGTCATAGTTGTAGAAGCCGGATTTGAAGATCCCAACCACCTTGAATCTTTCGTACTTAGGAACCAGGCCGAACGGAGTGAGCTCTCCTTGCGGGCTGGTCACCATAATGATGGAGCCCACAGTGGCGCCAATGGTTTCAGCCAAATCCTTTCCCAGTACGATGGGCGGCAATGCCCGCTGCTCCTGGACACATGAATCGTCATGCTCAGCACAGGGTTTCTGCGCAGGCGCAGGATTCAAAGGCTTGGCCGATCCAATGGTTACTGATTTCAGTAGCTCGCTCACCCGATTCTCATATTCCGGGATTACGCCCTTCAGTTGCATACCGCTGGCGCGCGAGCCGCGTGAGCCGAGGACCTGCTCGTATAGCGCGGGAGCGGCGGCCGTGACGTGCGGCTGCTTTTCCAATTTCGTCATCAGATCCTGCCAGTTGTAGATGCCGTCTGCCTGGACTTTCAGAATATTGACGTGGGCGGTGGAACCGAGTAGCTGGTTCTGCAAGTCCTTTTGAAACCCGGCGTTGATGGACAAAGCAACAATGAGAGAAGCTACGCCAGCGGCTACGCCGATGACCGAGATGATGGTTATGATGCTGATCACCGCCTGCCGGCGCTTGGCGCGAAGATAGCGCGCCGCCACAAAGAATTCAAATTTCACGCGCCGGCCTCAGCGCTCTGCGGTCTGCTCATGCGTGCTTCCTTTATGTCCAGGACCGTTTCTCCTGAACCAGGGGATGAGTGGAACACGGTTCTTGTACTGCCTGTATGCCTCTCCAAAACGGGCTTCCAACTCGCGCTCTTCCATATAAATCATGACGGGAAAAGTAACCACAACATTCAGCGCGAGCAGAACATAATCAATCATCAACCCGCTGCCCAGCGCCCAGCCGGCCAGAT
>DATFDA010000254.1:0-2302 GCA_035252525.1 Candidatus Angelobacter sp.
CAATCGTGAAATTCCAGATCGCCGATTGTCACTTTATCCACCCAGGCTTCATACCCTTTGGCTGGTCCGGAATTCCCTACCCCTTCGAGTGAATGTTCTGAAAGCATGATGGCGTGTGCCTTGTCAGCCAGCTTGCGCGAAATCGTCAGGCCTGATGCGCCGGTGTCGAGCATCACGTTCGCGCTCACATTACCATTCAGTTTGAGCTTCAGGGAAAAAGCGCGCGGCCCGTCCTGCACGCGAGAAACAACCGCTTGCAGTTTTATCTCCGCGTGCGGCACCGCGCGGGCAAGGATCCACACTTTGCGCCCGTTCAGCGCCTTTAAAAACTCGATGTACTCGCGCTCATGCCGCTCTTTCTCAGCGTCGTCGTGGAACTCGGCCATGTGCTTCTGCAAGGCTTCCACATTTCGCGGGAACTGCAACCCGATTGCCCAGTAATAAAGAACATCGCCGTCTGTGGCATCGAGATCATGGGCACGCTCAAAATCCTGGCGGGACTGCGTGCGGTGAGATTCGGCAGCATCAATACGGCCCATGCCCAGCCATGCCCTGGCGCACTTTGCATCCACTCGAATTGCCGCCTGGTAACGCTCCCGCGCTTCTTGCAGCAGGCCGCGACGAAACTTCACGTCGCCATCGGCGGCCAGCACCACTGGCGAGTGCGACAGATCCTGGAGAGCTTTTTTTGAGGCCTGCTCAGCCGTATCAACTTCGTCGAGCTTCAGCAGGCTATGAACCAAGCCAGCATGGGCTTCGGCCACCAATGGAGACTTTTCCACCAGAAGCTGATAGGAAGCGGCGGAAGCACGGAAATCCCCTTGGACAAATTCCGCTCTCGCGGTGGCCAAAGACGCCGCAGGAATGGGAGTGGTTACAGCAGGCTGCGGCGCTTGCGCCACCACCAGCGTTGCCCAGAGAAGAAGAACAATAGGACGGAGTCGGACCACCTGAAAAGAACGCGCCTCAAGAATGATTTTGCGGCTTATCTCTTTGGAATGCAATCAGTTTAGCGGCTTGAGGATGAGAATGGAGGAAGGGCGCAAAGGAGACGCCCTTTCCTTGTCCAAGCTCTAATCGAGTTTTGTCGCCAAAACCTGCACTTGAGTTGTTTTCTTGCTGTTGGGATCGTCAATGCTGGTGATCAGTTGAGGTTTACCCAAGACGAGAACCGTAGATACGCTGAAGTTGCTGTTACGCAGTACCGGCATGCCGGAGCTGCGCGATTCATTGTTTTGCTCAGGCAGAGCAAAACTGCTCATTTCCATCCTGATGGTTCCCGTTAGCTTTCCTGCCTGCTCAAGCAGTGTTGCCCAGACATTAAAGCCCACATCCAGATAATTCTGCTTGTCTCCCGTCCCAACCGGAACGCGCGTCCCAATCCGAAGGGTGATCGGCGGATCGTGCCTGCCTGCGCTGGTCATAAGCACGAAGTCGCGCTGATTGGTGCGTTTCCCGTCTTCAACTTCAAAAATTTTGAAATCAAGCTTGTACGTTGCCGCTGGTTCTGCATCAGAGACGCCTGTGGCAGGTTTTGGGCTCGTATCCTGTTTTTTGCCTTCTTCCTGTGCAAGGCACGCCAATGTTGCCGCCAGCAGGAAACTCAGGGTAAGAATTTTCTTCATGACGCTCTCCTATTGATTACTTCTGATACTGCGATTGCTGTCTTTACTGGAAAAAAGTCCGCTGTCATTGGCAAATGCCACATCATCCGGCGGAGGATCAGGATGACTCTGGGCTTGAACTTCCTGCCGAGGCGTACCTGCCAAGTACCGCAGCAAAAGCTTTTCCTGTTGCGACAATGGAGCCGGCGTGGGGAAAACTTCCTTCTTCACCTCAGCCAGATGGACTTGCCGACGCGCATGTTTAACGCTGCGACCAATCGCGGGGCCTGGTCCAAAATCTCCCTTTGGCGCGGGAATTGTGCGTTGCTGAGCCGCTCTCTGAATTTGTTTTTTCGCGGGATGCGACCGTCCTCCATAAAACGAAAAGGCGATCAGAGCAGCGGTCATGACCACCGTTACGGCACCCACAGCCCACCACCCCAGACCCATCCACCGTACCTCTTTGGCACTGCGTGCCTGTCGAATGGTCGTCAGGACACTCGTCTCCAGTCCCGGGCGCGGTTCTGCGTCCGCATATTGCGAGAGCAACGAATCCAGCAAATCGTCGAGCTGTTTTTCTTTGTCCTGGTCAGCCATGTTTCTGTACCTCCAGCAGGACGGCAAGCTTCGATTTCAGAAGCTGACGGGCGCGGAACAGGCGAGTTCGCACAGATTCAGCGGGGATCTTCATGATCTCG
>DATFDA010000255.1:0-4067 GCA_035252525.1 Candidatus Angelobacter sp.
GCTTGAGGATGTATTCCTTCTCCTCGCCAAAGTTCACCAGAACAAAATTCCCCTGGCTGGGCCACGTTTTGAATCCGATCTCCTCAATTTGTTTCGCAAACCACTCCCGCGTTTCTTTCACTTGCGCAACGTGGTCGTTTACGAACTGCCTGTCCGTTACGGCATCGCGCAGCACTTCCAGCGCACATGCGTTCACATTGAACGGGCCGGAAATCCGCCGGAGAACGCTGATGTGCTGGGCCGGCCCCGCGAGGGCTCCCAGCCGGAAACCTGCCATTCCATATGCTTTGGAAAATGTGCGGGCGACGAACAGGTTGGGCAGCAGCAGGCCCACCTGATCCACCATGCTCTGGCCGTAGTAGTCAAAATAAGCTTCATCCACCAGGATGGCCGCATCCTGCGCTGCCTGCGCAACTCGCGTAATGGTATAGCGGTCAACCGCGATGCCGGTTGGGTTATTCGGATTGGTGATCACAATCAACTTGGTGCGCGGATTGATCGCCTGCAACACTTTGTCTGTGGGAAATGCAAAATCTTCTTCCGCCGTCGTGGCCACGCGGACCACTTTGGCTCCGGTTACCTGGGCAAAAATCTCATACATGGCAAACGTCGGGACAATAAGAACCACCTCATCCCCTGGTTCCAGATAAGCGCGGCAAAGCAGGTCGATACCTTCATCAACCCCGTTTGTCAGCAAAACCTGGCTTGAACTCTTGCCCAGGAGCGCTGCTACCATCTGCTCGCCGGGTTCGCGGGGCGGATAAAGCGCAAGTTTCTTTGCGTCCATTTGCTGGAGTCGCGCCATCACACGCGGCGAGCAGCCGCTGGTGCTCTCATTCATATCCAGTCGCAACTCAAAATTCCCCTGGCTCAGAGGAGAATGATATTCACGGATCTCGCGCAGGCATTGCCGGGCCTTAAGCATTTGCGTACCTCACTCGAATCGATTCTGCATGGGCTTTGAGCCCTTCGGCTTCGGCCAGAGTTACAACCGCTGGGGCAATCTGACCAAGCCCCTGTTGTGACAGGTGCTGTACTGAAATCATCTTCACAAAGTCCTGAACTCCCAGTCCACCGCGGAAACGTGCGGCTGCGCCGGTGGGAAGAACGTGATTAGGTCCGGAAGCATAATCTCCCGCTGCCTGAGGAGAATAATCGCCCACAAAGATGGATCCCGCATTGCGGATACTCTCGAGATCTTCTTCGTCCACTGTAATGTGCTCAGCAGCAATGCGATTGGCAAATTCAAGCGCCTGCTCGTGTGTTTGCGTCACCAGCGCGGCGCCATTGGTTTTGAGTGACGCTCTGGCAATTTCGTTCTTTTCTGCTGCTGCCTTTACTGCCAGCCCAACGGCTTGAGCCAGTTCTCGGGACGAAGTTATAAATACTGCCAGCGCGTCAGGATCATGTTCAGCTTGCGCCACCAGGTCGGCAGCAATGAATCGCGGATTGCCACGTTCGCTCACAATCACAACCTCTGTTGGGCCGGCCAGGAAATCAATTCCACAATCGAACGCCACCTGCTTTTTGGCTGCCGTTACAAAGAGATTGCCGGGTCCAACAATCTTGTCCACTCTTGGCACTGACTTTGTTCCATAGGCCAGCGCCGCAATCGCCTGCGCGCCGCCAATACGATAAAACTCCCGCACTCCGAGAAAGAACGCTGTCGCCAGCGTCTCACGTGCCGGACGCGGTGAAACCACACGGATTTCTTCCACACCAGCTACCTGCGCCGGAATCACGGTCATGAGCATGGTTGAGGGGAGCGGATACCGCCCGCCCGGAACGTAACATCCTGCGGAGCGAAGCGGCCGGACAACTTGTCCCACCTGAATGCCGTCAGCGGCATTGTGACGCCACTCCTGCGGCTTCTGCCATTCACAGTAATGTCTAATATTTCCAGCGGCAGACTTCAAGGCTTGCTTGAACTCTGCGGCGCTTGTGTTCCACGCCTGTTCCATCTCTGATTCCGCTACCTGGAATGGCTGCCTCGGCCTGAGTCCGTCGAATCTCTCTGCATAACGCCGTAGAGCGCGATCACCATTTTTGCGGACATCATCCACAATCCGCTTCACCTGCTTTTCCACGCGGGCCAGAGCGGTTGAGCTGCGTTGCTCCAGCCTGCGGACGAAATTTTCGGCAGGACGGCCGCTCAGGATTCGCATTACAACACCACCTTGTTCAGGGGGTATTCCACAATCCCTTCCGCTTTGGCAGCTTTGAGTTGAGGCATGATACGCCAGGCCGTGGTCTCCTCAATAATTGTATTCACAGCCACCCATTCTTCGTCGCTCAACTGGGAAATTGTTGGCTTCTGCAAGGCCGGCAAAACTGCCAGGACAGCAGACAAATCTCGTTTGCGCACGTTAAGCATGAGTCCAACGCGGCCCTGAGCGTAAATTGCCCCACAAAGCATCAAGCCAAGATTTTCAATCTTCCTCCGCTTGGCCGCTTCACTCCAGGCCGTCTTGTTGACGATTAGCTGCGTGGTGGATTCCATCACCGTCTCAATAATGCGCAGGCGGTTGGCGCGAAGAGAACTGCCGGTTTCAGTAATCTCGACAATGCCGTCGGCAAGCATGGGTGGTTTGACCTCTGTTGCGCCCCACGAAAATTCAACTTTTACTTGAACATTCTTTGCCGCAAAATAGTTTTTCGTCGCGTTTACCAGCTCAGTAGCAATGATCTTTCCAGCCAGGTCTTCGGCTCGTTGAAAAGGCGAGTCCTCCGGGACCGCCAGCACCCAACGCACCTTGCCCAGGCCCTGCTTGGCGTAAATCAACTCGGCCGCAGTGATCACATCCAGCCCGCTTTCCACCACCCAGTCTCTTCCTGTGAGACCACAGTCGAGCACACCGTGGTCCACGTAGCGGGCCATCTCCTGTGCTCGAATCAGCATGCACTCAATTTCGGGATCGTCAGTGGCGGCAAAGTAAGACCGGCTGCTGGTGTGGACGTTGAGTCCGGCACGCTTGAACAACGCCAAAGTAGATTCCTGCAGGCTGCCTTTGGGAATGCCTACGCGCAGCTTCATCGCTTCGCCTCCGCCATGTTGACCTGCAGCGGCTCGGTAAAGCACGACTTAGTGCCGTTGTGGCAGACCAGGCCGTCACCTTCAACCAGGACGCGAAACAGCAAAGTATCGCGGTCACAATCCGTAGCTGCGGAGATAATGCGAAGGCGATTTCCTGAAGTTTCTCCCTTCATCCAAAGCTTTTGCCGCGTTCGGGAATAGAAGGTCACGTAGCCTGTTTCCACCGTCTTGGCCCAGGATTCAGCATTCATGAAGCCCACCATGAGTACTTCACCGCTGGAGTCTTCCTGCACAATGGCTGGCGCCAGGCCGTCCATTTTGGCAAAATCAATTTCCATATCTTTTCTTCTTTCTCGCGCGCAAATAAAAAGCCCGCCAGGTTTTCTGCCGGCGGGCTCAATCTTATGATTGCGCTGAATTTCAGCTTCTTAGCGCCCCAGCCGACACATTCGCCGTATGGTGATGATGGTGATGGCGATGGGTTAGCCGAGTCATGCTGATGCCAACTTAAGCCAACTGGAACTGGAAAGTCAATCAAAAACGGCCCCTCTAAAACCAGGAAAACGCAAACCCGAGATCCTCGGCTGCCTATCCTGGACCAGACATCTTCAACATGTATTCCGGGGAGCAAAACGTCCGTCTGAGCAATCTTCGCCGGCTGTGATTAAATCAACTTCATGCTCCAGATGAAGGAAATCCGGCAGGAATTTCGGCCCATGCTCAAGCTGGCATTTCCTCTGGTGCTCACCGAGATCGGCTGGACGGCAATGTCATTTGTAGACACGGTGATGGTTGGCCGTCTTCCGGATAGCGCTGTTGCCATTGGAGCGGTAAGCCTGGGCGCCACTCTGTTCAATACGATTGGTATTTTTGGCAGCGGCATCATGCTTGGCCTCGACACGCTCATTGCCCAGGCATACGGAGCAGGGAAATTTGCCGAATGTCACCGCACACTCTGGAATGCACTGTATCTCTCGCTATTTCTGACCCCGGCTCTAATGGGTGTTGTACTTGGCTTTATCCCGTTGTTTCC
>DATFDA010000256.1:0-3072 GCA_035252525.1 Candidatus Angelobacter sp.
AGGGGCGTAAGCTCAACGGCTAAACTGCCGGTCTCCAAAACCGGACTTGGGGGTTCGAATCCCTCCGCCCCTGCCAAGTTTGAGTGCACGAAGTTTGAGTGGACGATTGAAGTGAAGCGGTTAGTAACACAGCATTTGCTGTTTAACTATGTGGTCGCAGTCCGAAATGCATGGACAAACGAACAAGGCTAATTGCTAAGTGCTGATTGCTAACGGCTGGTTTTAGTAAAGGCAGGAACAAAAATGGCGAAAGCAGCAACGATGACGCGCGATGAACAGAGCCTGGGTGGACGGCTGAAGCAGTTTCCTGCGCGTACCAAAGGTTTTCTTTCCGACGTCCGCAATGAGATGCGGAAGGTCACATTCCCGAATCGCAAAGAAGTTCAGGCGACCACGGTGGTAGTGATCATCACGGTCATTCTCTTCGGCGTGTATTTCTTTGTCATTGATACAGCGATCGCCAAGGGCGTTGACTGGCTGCTCCACCATGCCAGGTAAAAACGCACCCGGAAAGTTGATTTCTGAGATGGAAGAGCAAAACACAAACGGCGCCAGCACTCAGCCCGAAGGCGGGCAGCCTCCCATGGCGGAAGAAAACGCCAACCCGAACATGCGGTGGTACATCATCCACAGCTACTCGGGATTTGAGCGCAAAGTGAAAGAGTCGCTGGAATCCCGCGTCAAGGCGTTTGGGCTGGAAAACAAGATCGGCAAAGTGGTGATTCCCACCGAACCGGTTACGGAGATCCGCGGCGGCAAGAAGTATACGGTCGAACGCATGTTTTATCCGGGCTATGTGCTGGTGCAGATGGACCTGACCGGGTTCCGCACCGGCGGCGAAGGCGACCACGTGTGGCACGTGGTCAAATCCACGCCGCGCGTCACCGGATTTGTAGGCACCGCCAATGATCCCACGCCGCTCTCCGAGGACGAGGTGAATCAGATCGTTTACCGCGTAAACGTCGGCAAGGACAAGCCGAAGATCAGAGTCAAGTTCGAGAAGAACGAGACTGTTCGCATCACCGATGGGCCGTTTGCCAATTTCAACGGAACCGTGGACGAAGTCAACGAAGATCGCGAGACGCTGAAGGTGATGGTGACGATTTTCGGACGTGCGACTCCGGTGGAACTGGAGTTTGGGCAGGTGGAGAAAGTAGCGTAATTGCCAAGATTGCCAGAATTGCCAAGATTGCCAAAATTGAAAAGGAACTGGCAACAGCAATCTGCGCACCACAAGCAATTTCGGCGATTTTCGCAATCCTGGCAATTTTGGCAATTGAGAGATTCAGCCAAGTGCTTAGAAAAGGTTAACTAGATGGCACCCAAGAAGGTACAAACATCCGTAAAGTTGCAGATTGAAGCAGGCAAGGCGACGCCGGCTCCGCCGGTTGGTCCGGCGCTGGGCCAGGCACAAATCAACATCATGGAGTTCTGCAAGCAGTTCAACGCGCGCACGCAGAACAAGGAGATGGCCGGCCTGATCATTCCGGTGGTCATCACCGTTTACACCGATCGCTCATTCACGTTCATTACCAAGACGCCGCCGGCGGCGGTGCTGCTGAAGCGGGCCGCGGGCATTGCCAAGGGCTCGGGCGCGCCGAACAAGGACAAAGTCGGCAAGGTGACGGAAAAGCAAGTGCTGGACATCGCCAAGCAGAAGATGCCGGACCTGAATGCCGCATCATTGGACGCGGCGGTGAAGAGCGTGAAAGGTACTGCCCGCAGTATGGGCATTGAAGTAACGGCTTAGGCAGTTTGGGCTTGCAAACCTGGTGAGAATTGCCAGGAATGCCAAAGATTGCCAGAATTGACGGCTGGAAGCAGCTAGCAGCTAACAGCTGAATCGCTAACAACCACGGCCCGGAGAAGAACCCGGAGCGGTGGGAGATGAGGAAAACACAATGAGTCGCAAAGCAGGAAAGAACATAACCAAGGCGCGTGAAGCGGTGGAACGCCGCCCGTACCCGCTGAACGAAGCGGTGCCACTGCTGCAGAAAGTGAAGTACGCCAAGTTCGACGAGACGGTGGAAGTTACGCTGCGTCTCGGCGTTGACCCCAAGCATGCTGACCAGATGGTGCGCGGTACCGTGGTTCTGCCGCATGGCCTGGGAAAATCGAAGAAAGTCCTCGTGGTCGCGAGTGGCGAAAAGGTCCGCGAAGCGGAAGCGGCCGGCGCTGACTTCGTGGGCGGCGAAGACATGGTGGAAAAGATCCAGAAGGAAAACTGGACCGATTTTGACGCGGTGATTGCCACGCCGGACATGATGAAGTCAGTCGGCAAGCTGGGCAAGGTGCTGGGCCCGCGCGGCCTGATGCCCAACCCGAAGACGGGAACCGTGACATTCGACATTGCCAACGCCGTGAAGGAAATCAAGGCCGGCAAGGTCGAGTTCCGTACCGACAAGACGGCCCTCGTGCACGTTCCGGTGGGGAAGATTTCCTTTACTCCCGACAAGCTGGTGGACAACGCGACTACCGTGATCAGCAGCGTGGTGAAGGCCAAGCCTGCTGCCGCCAAGGGCAAGTACATCAAGGGAGCTTATATCTCTTCCAGCATGGGGCCGGGAATTCCGGTCGATACAGCCGCAGTTGAAGCAGCCGCGAAGGCATAAAGGAAATTGCCAAAAGTGCCAAATTTGTAATTGCGAAAATTGCAAAACATGGCGCGGCAGATTGGTTTGAAGATTCTGACAAAAGGTGATCTCAACTGAAGATCGCAAAAAGGATTGAGACATGGCGGTAACCAAAGCCAAAAAAGCTGAACAGATTGAAAAGCTGAACGTGAGCCTGCAGAAGGCCAGCAGCATGATCGTGGGCACGTTCTCCAAGCTTACAGTCGCCAAAGACGACCAGCTCCGGCGCACCGTGCGGTCCGTGGGCGGACGCTACCAGGTGGTGAAGAACACGCTGGCGCAGCGCGCTTCTGAAGGGACCAGGGTTGGCGACGCACTGAAAGGGTTGAAAGGCGTTACCTCGATCGCTTACACAGAAGGCGACCCGGTAGCGCTGGCGAAGGCGCTGAGCAAGTACGTGGATGACAATCCTGAGTTCTCCTTCAAATCGGGAGTACTC
>DATFDA010000257.1:0-2231 GCA_035252525.1 Candidatus Angelobacter sp.
ACCATTGGGCCGCACTGCAATGGCCACGGCAAATTACCTTTTAATGCGCTGAAATTCTTACGCCGCCGGTAGAACTCTCTTCTCCGTATGCCGGCCGGAAGTGATCACCTGCACAGCAAGAGGAATGGTGGTTATTGCTCCCACAACAGCCAAAGCCACGCCTGCCCCTTTGCACTGGTCGCGGCTCAAGCGGCCCGACAATAACAAGCCAATTCCCATTCCCAGAGCAACCCGCGTTCCAGCTATGAGGGCAATCTCGGGCGCGCTTAATGTACGTTGGATCATTGCTTACCTCCGTTTTTTGAAAAAATGTTTACCCGTCTCTCTATTTTTATTTGGGAACCATGGTTCGGGCAATCTGCCCCATGTGACCTACTCTTTGCGCGAGCAATCTGATTTCAAGAAACACTGTCCTGCTCGCATTAAAGGCCAAACTCGCTCAGGCCATTCTTGCCTTTAGCCGGACGAACCTGGTCCATGGTGCACTGGCGCGGGTCTTTATCTGGCCGCCAGCGCAGGAACTTGGTACCGTGGCGAAAGCGGTCGCCGGAGAAATGATCGTACTGAAACTCGCCGACGAGCTTGTGTTTCAGCGGAATCCACTCAACAGCAGCAGCATCGCGCGTCCATCGGCTGGGACCGCCGGGCGCTTTGCCGCTGAACCCGGCTGATTCGCTGCTCTCTTTCGCCATGAGCGTTTTTAAGATTGCTTTCAATTTCTTCCGCTCCGGCGCGGCAAAGCTGGAACTGAAGCCGATGTGGTCCAATTCTCCCCGGCTGTTATAAAGTCCAAGCAACAGCGAGCCAACTTCATCGCCCGGCTTCTTGCCTTTGCTGTGGGCCCAGCGAAACCCGCCGACCACGCAATCGGCGGAGCGCAGGCGCTTGATTTTTACCATTCCCGTGCGCTCGCCGGTCATGTATTCGCAATCGAGTCTCTTGGCCACCACGCCATCAAGCCCCTGCGTGGCGCCTTGTTTCATCCAGCGCTCGGCAACAGAAAAATCTGAACTGGCAGGAGAGAGATGGATCCGCTCGGCGCTCTTGAAATTCGCGGCGAATTCCTGCAAAGCCATGCGTCGCGCGGAAAGCGGCATAGAAGTGAGCACCTTGCCGCGATCGTTTAATAGAAGATCGAACACAAGATAGGATGAGGGCGTTTCCTGTGAGAGCTTCCTGATGCGGCTGGCGGCAGGATGAATGCGCTGCAGCAAGGCATCGAAATCCAGTCCAGCCGGGCCGCGAATGATAATTTCTCCATCCATGATGAACTTGCGCGCAGGCAACCGCAGGAGTTGTTCCACCAGCTCAGGAAAATATCGCGCCAGAGTCTGACCTGCTTTTGATTGCAGGACTATTTCGTTTTCGTCACGAAAAGCAACGCAGCGAAATCCGTCCCACTTGGGCTCGTATAGCCAGCCCGCCTCACGCGGTATTTCTTTTACGGCTTTTGCTTCCGCGGGCGGATACGGCGGCTGAATAGGCAGGCTCAGACCAGGAAAAACATGACCGAGAGCATCGGCAGGAACCGCTCCAGCGGTAACATCAGCTTGCTTTTGTCGAGGCGCCATGCACCTGTAGATGCAACCGCATTCGTTCAGGTCGCTCAACCTTAGAGGGAGGCGGGGGAGAGGGTAATCTGGCGCAGATTCTGGTTGGGACGAGCGCAAAAAAACTTCAGCGCAGCCGACACGGATGACCGCGCTGCGATATGCCGGCGGCAATATCTGGCTGCTTCTAACCTGCTCAATTTAATTTGGCTTTTTGGGCACCACCTCTTCATCCTGGATGAGAAACTGCGCCGGGCATTGATCTGATCCGCAGATGACCGGGATAATCCCGCGCATCTGCTTACGGGTGATCAGGCCAAGCGTGCCGCATTCAGGACAGGCCAGAACAGCCCAGTAAGGATCGTCCTGGTCGCCCACCTCTCCCGCGTTTTCCAGAACAAAGATGCTTCCCGGCTCCATCTCTTCAGGAAGCCACTCTGTAACAATGCTCAACTGTGCCACCACGCGTCACCTCCGTCACCGTTTGCTGCCGTCGTTCTCCCTTGTTGTTGCTCGTTTGTAGCAGAAATTCATGCGTTGCCTTCATGAACTTTTGCGTTTGCCGTTCCGGCGCACCGGCTGCGCCTGCGCCGGACGGCGGTTGAAAGTCTCCGCCCTAACTTCCCGCACCGCGTCGCTCAGGCAAATGCCAAGCAGCGGCTGGCGGGAGTTCTTGAGAAT
>DATFDA010000258.1:0-8397 GCA_035252525.1 Candidatus Angelobacter sp.
ACAAGATCGCACCCGGATTGACCCGCCAGGATATCGCTGCGGCAAGCGTCTTCACCACGCAGAGTGCCACAGCCACACTGCAGAGTATCCGCGAGCAGATCAAAGCCGCCGCTGCTCCCACAGTCAATTTCAATATCGGCAGCAATGGTGAAAAGACCGTTTTCCCGGTCAACACCATTACCGGATTCACCTGGAACGTGCAGGCGTTAACGGTAGGCCCGCTGATTCCAACTAGTCTGAATGCAGACCTCGCCGCCTTGCAGGTGTTCCCCGGTTCCATCAGCACACTCGCTTTCGGCGAGTTCATAGGCCAGCACTGGCAAAACGCCGGCGTCTTCATTCCGCAGGTTCCAACCACGCAGAGCGTTCCGTCGCAAGGCACAGAGGAACTGTTCTTCAATTTGTTCATTCCTTCCGGGCCTCGCCCAACCAACGGCTGGCCCGTGGCGATTTTCGGTCACGGATTCACTGACAGCAAGCAGGGCGCTCCGTTTGCGGTGGCCTCCACGCTGGCGCATAACGGGATTGCCACTATCGCTATCAATGTAGTAGGTCACGGCTTTGGTCCAAACAGCACGCTCACCATCAATCAGGGGACCACGGCGACGACGTTCCCGGAGGGTGGCCGCGGAGTTGATCAGGACGGCAACGGCCAAATCACTTCAGCGGAGGGCTCATCCACGTTTGTGCTGAGTCCTCAAGGCAGCATTGGATCGCGCGATGCCTTGCAGCAGACTACGGCTGATCTGATGCAAGTGGTCCGCGCTATTCAGGGCGGCATTGATGCCGATGGCGATGGCCTGCCGGATCTCGACGCCAACCGTATCTATTACGCCGGACAATCCTTCGGCGGAATTTACGGCGCCATCTTCCTTGGCATTGAGCCTGATGTGAAGGCCGGCGTACCCAACGTGCCGGGTGGCTCCATTATTGATATTGTGCGCCTCAGCCCGAATTTCCAACTCCTGCTCACGCAGGCGCTGGCGGTTCGTGTGCCATCGCTGCTCAATGCTGGTCCACCAATCTTTTTCAATGACAACAGCCCGCTGCGGAACCTGCCTCCCGTAATCAATAATGTTCCCGGCGCAATAGCAATTCAAACCGTGGAAGATACCAACCGCTGGCTCGGCCAGGCCGGCGATCCGGTGGCATGGGCTCCGTTTATCCGCAAGGAGCCACTGGCGGGCGATCTGGCCAAGCCTGTGATTGTGCAGTTCGCGCGCGGTGATGAGACCGTGCCTAACCCAACCGCAACAGCGCTGATCCGCTCCGGCGACCTGAAAGACCGGGCGACGTTCTTCCGCAACGATCTGGCGTTTGCTCTCGGCGTGGGCTTCGGCAAGAATCCGCACACATTCCTGACCAACATCGGAGGAACCGCCCCGGTTGCAGCGGCGGCGGTTGGCGCGCAATCGCAAATTGCAGTGTTCTTTGCCAGCGGTGGTGCGCTTACCATTGATCCTGATGGCCCAGGTCCGTTGTTTGAGGTGCCAATTGCCGGCGCGTTGCCTGAAGACCTGGGATTCATCCCTTAGATTTGGTAATTGAGTAATTTGGTAATTGGGTAATTTGGCCAGCGTCACAGCCAAACTACCCATTTTTCCTTCAATTACCAAATTACGACATTACCCGATCACTCAATGACCTCACCACTTCATCCGCTCGCGCAACGTCGTGATGTGGGCCACATGGTGATTGCCATGCCAGTCATAAAGCGCGAGCACGTGGTCCAAAGTCTGCAAGCCCGATTCAGGATGATTCAGCTTGCGGCTGAAATCCTCTGTTTTCATTGAGCGCAGCAGGTTCACCCAGCGGATGTGGAGGGCCTCCAGCAGATTCAGAGAGACTTCCACAGACGTGGACTCCGAATCTTTGAGGCGGGCCCAGGCTGCTTCTTCATACGGCTTAATGGTAGGTACATTTTCAGTCAACGCCAGCTTGAAGCGGATGTAGGCGTTCATGTGGCTGTCCGGAACATGGTGGGCCACCTGCCTTACCGTCCAGCCGCCGTCGCGATAAGGCGTGTCGAGTTGTTGTGGCGAAAGACCGCGCAACGCGCTCCGTAGTTTGGCCGGAAGAGCCGTGATTTGTTCAACATGCCGGGAGCGGCCCTCTGGAGTGGGATTGGCGTCCGGTGAAAAGGGCCCTATTGGATAGCGAGGGTCAGGCATACTTGAAACCTCTTTGAAGAAGCTGAGTGAACTCCTCCTGTTTGTGGCGTGCGGCGTTGCTTACACCTTAGTTTGTTGGGACCGGTGTTTATCAGATTATATTAAGTAAAGTAAGGACTTACGGCTCAATATTGCAAGCAAAAATTCCCTTGACGCTGGAGCCCTTTGGCGTATACCGTATACCGTCCACGAGTAGAAAGACCCATTTGGTTCCGGGCATCAGTTCAGGAAAAAACTGGGATTTTTGCAACTCAGGACATCCCTACGGCGTCTAATAATCGCACTAGGGTCTCTGGTAATTCCCACAACAACAGTTTTGATGTTGTCTTGCCAGCCGGTACATACTGTTTTGAGACTTGCTCTGTCTGGACCCGTGGTCATCGTAAAGAATTGAAATCATTAAGTTTTATCAAGATCTAATACATAGGAGAAAAGTGATGCGTTCAAACCTGATCTACGACGCACTCGATACCGTCAACAACCGTTATCTTTTGTGCCAGTTGATCTCCAAGGCAACGCGGAAGTTTCACAAGCCGAATACCCGCATTCAGGAGACCATGAATGATGTGCTGGTGCGGGTTGGCGATGCCGTCCAGTCAGAAGAGGTCATTACTGTAGCGAACGGCAAGGTCGCCGAACCGCAGCGTCGCGCTGCATAATCAAGTTTCCTGAAATCCCGCCAGGACTGGCTGCCTGGCGGGTCCTCAGGAGTTTCTGAGGTAGAGGTAAGAATTCTCGCCTGCTGTGACCCAGCGTTCCAAATCCTTCCTAAGAAAATCAATCCAAGAATCCCGTAGGTGACAAATGACAATTGCGGAGCTAAAAGAAAAAAACATCACTGAGCTTACAAAGATCGCGCGGGCCCTCGACCTCCCCGGCGCCAGCGGTTTGCGCAAGCAGGACCTTATCTTCAAGATCCTGCAAGCTCAGAGTGAAAAAGAAGGGCACATTTTTGCGGAAGGAGTGCTGGAAATCCTGCCCGACGGGTACGGCTTCCTCCGATCCCCCGATTACAACTACCTCCCCGGCCCTGACGATATTTACGTTTCTCCCTCGCAGATCCGCAAATTCGATCTCAAGACCGGCGACACCATCAGCGGCCAGGTACGCCCTCCCCATGAAGGTGAAAAATATTTCGCCCTCGTGAAGATTGAGGCCGTCAACTTTGAATCGCCGGAAGAGGCGCGCAACAAGATCCTGTTTGACAATCTCACGCCTCTGTATCCGCAGGAGCGCCTGAAACTGGAGACAGTCCGTGACAATTTCACCGCGCGCGTGATGGACCTGCTCACGCCCATCGGCAAAGGCCAGCGCGGCTTGATCGTTTCTCCTCCGCGCGCCGGCAAGACCATGATCCTGCAGAACATCGCCAACTCCATCACCACCAACCATCCTGAAGTTGTGCTGATTGTTCTGCTGATTGACGAGCGCCCGGAAGAAGTCACGGACATGCAGCGCTCGGTCAAAGGCGAGGTGATTTCTTCAACCTTTGATGAACCCGCTGCGCGCCACGTTCAGGTGGCGGAAATGGTGATTGAAAAGGCCAAGCGCCTGGTCGAGCATAAGCGCGATGTGGTGATCCTGCTCGACTCCATCACCCGTTTGGCGCGCGCCTACAACACCATTGTTCCGCCTTCGGGCAAAGTGCTTTCCGGCGGCGTCGATTCCAACGCGCTGCAACGTCCCAAGCGCTTTTTCGGTGCAGCTCGCAATATTGAAGAAGGCGGCTCGTTGACCATTGCCGCCACCGCGCTGGTTGAAACCGGCTCGCGCATGGATGATGTGATCTTTGAAGAATTTAAAGGCACCGGCAACATGGAAGTCATCCTGGACCGCAAGCTGTCTGATAAGCGTGTTTTCCCGGCCATTGATATCCAGCGCTCCGGTACCCGTAAGGAAGAGCTCATCATCCCTAAGGACGATCTCACGCGCATCTGGGTGTTGCGCCGCGTGCTGAATCCGCTCTCACCGGTGGAAGCCATGGAATTGCTCATCGACAAGCTGGGCAAGACCCGCTCCAACAGCGAGTTCCTGCAGAACATGAGTTCAATCTAATCATTGCGGCTATTGGCTTTTGGCCTTCGGCAAAATGGTTTCGGTGACTCAATAGCCAACAACCGGAGAGCCAAGAGCCAAAAGCAAGAGCCGGGCATCCGACTAAACCTGAACGAAACTCCGAGACGAAGGAACCCATCTCGCTATTCCTGCCAGCCGGGTATTTGCTCTATGTTGGTGTTTTCCGCGAGGGTTCCTGTCCTTCTAACACTTTGGTTGGAACACCTTAGGGCATGCAGGGGTGCAGCCTGAAGGCGCAGAAAGTTGTGGTACTCTGTAACGAATAGCTGAAAATCCCCGTTCAGTTTCAGTCGGCATCGTGGCGCAGCGTCGAAAATCCGCCTTTCAGATTTCTTACGTCACCATCACTTATCGCAGCGTAATGATGGGGACGCTCGCCGTTATTTCTGTTGCCGCCATCGTGATGTATTTCACCTTCCCTGACACAACAAACAGAATGATCATGTCAGGCGAGCTTGGCCTGGAGAGATTGCTGACTAAAGCCGGGTTCTTCAATTCACACGATGACCGGCAGGTTCAGGACCCAGGTCCTCAACAGGCCCACTTCATCAATATTGATGGCGTGGTGCGCGTGAAGAAGGCCAGCAGCAATACCTGGGTGACCGCTGATTACAGCCTGGCTCTTGAAAAGAATGATGTCGTTCAGACTGCCGACGAAGGCATTGCGCGTGTCCGGTTTGCCGATGGCACCAACTACACGGTGAAACCAGATTCACTGATTGTGATTCAGGAAAACTCCGTCAACGAATCGCAGCAGGCCAAGGTGGCGGTCCAGGTCACAACCGGCACGGTCGATTTGACCACTGCCAGCCCCATGGCGAGAGGCTCCAAATCGCAGGTCATCGTAGCCGGCGCCACGGCAACGTTCTCCCCTGAGAGCGCTGGAGAAGTCCAGAATGATCCGCGCAATGACCAGCATTCCATCCTTGTGAAGAAGGGCGGCGCTGAAGTGCAGCGCGGGGGTGAGGACGTAAAGATTGTGGAGAATGAAAAATTGGCCTTCACCAGCGACTCGCCGACCATGGTGAAGACCAAAGAGATTGGGCCGCCGGTTTTGATGGATCCGAAATCCGGGGACAACGTGCAGTTGGATCCGAAATCGAAGGGCATCACTCTCTCCTGGACTCCGGTGGAGGGTGTACACACCTTCCATGTGAGAGTGGCGAAGAACCAGTTCTTTACCGGGCCCCTGGTGGTTGACCAGAACTGGACTCACCTGGAACTGGTGCTTGCCAACCTGACGCCAGGTTCGTACTGGTGGGAAGTGCAGTCGGTGGGCGACAATGGAAAGCTCTCCTCCACCAGCGAACGGAACAAGTTTACCGTTGTACCTTATGCAGAAAACGGGGCCAAGATTCCGCTGGAAATTGTGTCTCTGATTCAGCATGGACATGTTTTTGAAATCAAGGGTCAGACCGAGCCGGGAGCGCGGGTCATGGTGAACGGACAGGAGGTAGCCATGATCAATTCTGATGGCACCTTCCATCACTTCACCAATCAGCTTCCCACGGGTGAAAACTGGATTACTGTTACGGCACAAAACTCAAAAGGCGGATACGGCTTGGTGTCTCGTCCGGTGAATATCCAGTAAAATCCCTATTGTCCGAAGCAGGGTTTTGTTTCAGAGTAGATCGTTCCCCTACAGGATCTTGAAGTAAGAAGGACGTGGCCGTGGTTCCGGTGCCGGCTGCAATGTCCCACAGGTTGGCCGGGTGGTGCAGGAAATCTGAGAAGAAAGAAGCGGGTATGTCGTCAAACGGTTTCAAATCTGAGAATTCGCGGATTCATAATCTGCGCTCACTGTTCAGCATGTTCTCCAGTGATCTCGCCATTGATCTGGGGACGGCCAACACACTGGTCTATGCCAAGGGCAAAGGCATCGTCGTCAATGAACCTTCCATCGTGGCCATTAATAAGAACACCGGTGAAGTGGAGGCCGTGGGCAAGGAAGCCAAAGAGATGCTGGGCCGCACACCGGGAAACATTGTGGCCATCAAGCCGATGAAAGATGGCGTGATTGCGGATTTCAAAGTCACCGAGAAAATGCTGAACTATTTCATTCAGAAGGCGCATAACCGCAAGATGCTGGTCCATCCACGGATTGTCATTGGCGTTCCTTCGGAAATTACCCAGGTGGAAAAGCGCGCGGTCATGGACTCAGCCTATCGCGCCAAGGCGAGTGAAGTTCACCTGGTGGAGCAGGCCATGGTGGCCGCCATTGGCGCCGGGTTGCCCATTACCGAGCCCAGCGGCAACATGGTGGTGGATATCGGCGGCGGCACCACGGACATTGCCGTGATCTCTCTCAGTGGCATTGTCTATTCACGTTCTGTGCGCATGGCGGGTAATCAGATGGATGAATCCATCATGAATTACCTCAAGCGCAAATATAACCTTCTTATCGGCGAGCGCACGGCCGAGCAGATCAAGATTGAAATTGGCTCTGCCTATCCTCTTGATAAGCCCCTCACCATGGAGATCAAGGGCCGCAACCTGATTGAAGGCGTCCCGAAAACCATTACCATTGACGATAGTGAGATTCGTGAAGCGCTCTCTGAGTGCATCAGCACCATCATGAACGCCATCCGCGTTGCTCTTGAGCGTACGCCGCCGGAGCTGAGCGCGGACATCAGTGATCGCGGCATCGTTCTCACCGGCGGAGGCGCGCTGCTCAAGAATCTTGACAAGCGGATTCGTGAAGAAACCGGCTTGCCGGTCTCCATTGCAGATGATCCGCTGGCCAGCGTGGTGCTGGGTACAGGCAAGATGCTTAGCGACTTCAAACTTCTGCGAAAGATTTCAATCGATTAGAATCCGGTGAAAAAAGGAAGGGCGGCGCAGGTGGGGCCCGCCCTGACTGACCCTCCTCAACAGCAACATGGAAAATTTCTTCAGCCGGTACAAAAATCCGCTCGTCTTGATGGCGATTCTTTTCGTGCAGGTGGTTGCGCTCGCCACGCAGGTCAAGCGGCCTGAAGGGGGCACCGGCTCGGCTGCTTCAGGAGGAACAAGGCTGATCCGCGTCTGGACTGTGACCGCTATCAGTCCCTTTGAGCGTGCCCTGGTTGCCAGCGGCAGTTTTGTGCGGCGGAATTTTCACAACTACATTGATCTGCATGATGCACGGCAGCAGAACCGGCAGCTACAGGATGAAATAGCGCAGCTCAAGCTGGAACAGGTGCGCCTGCGCCAGGATGCCGAACAGGCGAAGCGGCTCCGCTCGTTGCTTGGCTTTACCCAGCGCTATGTTGGCCAGTTGTTGCCGGCACAGGTCATCGGGACCAGCGGGACTGAACAGTCTCACATGATCCAGATTGATAAAGGTTCCTCGAGCGGCGTCAAGGTGGACATGCCTGTCATCACTCCGGATGGCATTGTGGGCAAAGTGAAAGATGTTTTTCCTTTTACCTCACTGGTGCTTCTGATTAATGACCGTGACAGTGGAGCAGGAGTCATCCTGCAAACCTCCCGCCTGCAGGGAGTTCTGCGCGGTAACCCGCAAGGCGAACTCCACGTCGGTGACATTATGTCCGACGAAAAAATTGACGACGGTGAAGAAGTAATTACCAGCGGCGGCGACAGAATCTATCCCAAGGGCTTGCCGGTGGGCACGGTTTCTCATGTCTCGCCCGACCACGACAATGAACCTTTTTTGGCCGTGAAGGTGAAACCGGCAGCCGATCTCAGCCGGCTTGAGGAAGTCCTGGTGGTGACCAAGGTCGCTCAGGAGACTCCGCAGCAGAGCGGGCAGGCAGCCAATGTGCGCGCCGCAGACATTCTTTCTGAACGGCTCCCCAGCGTACCCAAGCCGGAAGAAACAAAAAAGGCGGGAGCCGCCAAGACCACAGCTCCAGTCGTGTCTTCGCCCACTCCCTCAGCCCCTGAAACCAGCGGAACCAAACCGGCCGCGAATCCTTCCGCTCCGCCTGCGGCGCTCAAGACTGCCACTTCAGGAAGCACCACCAAGACCGGTAGCGCGCCTAAGCCGGTTATGAAAACAGAGCAGAAAGCGGCTCAACCGCCGAGGTCCTCCGCTGCTTCACAAAAAACAGCCCCGCCAACGGGCACTTCACCCGCTAATGCAGGCTCGGCAGGCACGAACCCAAAGCCGAAAGCCAGTCCCACACCGCTCAAGAAGCCGAAAGCGCCC